>JBAVUV010000217.1:0-3412 GCA_049696955.1 Candidatus Sulfotelmatobacter sp.
TTGGTAAGCTCAAGGATCAGCTTCAACCGATCCTGCGCCCGCCGTGATAAGTAGAAATTCACCGCGGCATCGATGGCCAGTGCGATCTGGTCTGCGACCAGTGACAGGAAGCGTACTTCGTCTTCGGGATAAGCATGCGGACGCGCGTTGCCGACGCTCAAAACACCGAGCCGGCGCTCACCTCTCGCAAGCGGAAGGGAGCAGGTCGATGCAATACCTGCTTCGTTCAAAAATTCACGGTGCTTCGCAAACCTCGTCTCCTCATTCCAGTCCGCGGTCACAAAAGCTTGCTGAGATTCGTACACCCATTCGGTCGGCGTACCGCTCAAGACAACATCTTCCGTCGATAAATCGTGTCTGCGGCCGTTCGAGTAGAGCAGATGCCATTCGACAGTCTGGGTGCCGTTCTCAAACGCAATCAACTGCAGGTAGTCAAAGGGAATGACTTCGCGCAGCGCTTGCACGAGCACGTCAGCAGCAGCATCACAATCGCTGCACGTGCCAATTGCGTTGGTCGCACGCAACAGCGCTTCATAACGCTGTGTGTATTCCTCAGAAATGGTTGCGGATAAAGTGCTCATAGACTTTTGCCGCGGTCTCAATTTGATTACGAAGCCGTCAACGCGTACCCGCTTCGGATATGTTTGATCTGATGTAGTGAGGTGGCAGAAAGCTTCTACAAAAATGTGGCGGCCTTCGGGAGCAGGTCCATCGCGCGCTAAGACAAATGTCTTTCGTTAAGCGGTAACGAAAAGCCGTCGCCCGGAAGTTTATTCATGGCACGATAAAGCCGATAGCGTGAGTCCCTGACGCCATGAATCGTTCGGTGGGCTGTCACACTCCAACCGCCGCAACCGGCTGCGGCGCGATCGTTGAGGCGATACCGGCCACTCGCTCATAGGATTGCAACCGGTCCGCATGTTCATATGTATCGGTTACGACCATTACTTCATTAGCACCCGTGTCAGCCACCAACTTCTTCAGCCTTGCCTTCACGGTTGCATCTGACCCGACAATCGCTGCGCCGAGTCTGCTCTCCACCGCCGCGCGCTCCAGATCTTCCCATAGAGACTGCATGGAATCCACCGGGGGCAACAATTCGACCGGCTGGTTTCGGATTAGCCTCAGAAAGCGCTGCTGTGGCGTCGTAAACAACCGCCGGGCGGCTGCATCCGTCTCCGCCGCAATCACCTGTACCGCGACGATTAAATGTGGTGTCCGTAGTTCCTCGCTTGGCTGGAATTTCTCGCGATACAGTTCGGCTGCAGCATAGAGATACTCAGGGGCAAAATGTGCCGCGAAGGCAAACGGCAATCCCAGGAGGGCTGCCAGTTGTGCGCTAAAACCGCTCGACCCCAGAAGTGTGATCGGCACATTGCTTCCCTGCCCAGGAATCGCTTTCACCACCTGCCCGGGCTTTTCCGGCCCAAGGTAAGTCCGCAGTTCCTGGAGCAAGGCCGGGAAATCGTCCCCGGTCTGGCGCAAATCGCGGCGTAGCGCGCGCATGGTTGCAAAATCACCGCCTGGAGCGCGGCCAAGTCCCAGATCAATTCGTCCAGGATACATAGCCTCCAGGGTTCCAAACTGTTCAGCGACAACGAGGGGCGCATGGTTCGGCAGCATCACGCCGCCGCTGCCGACGCGAATCGTTTTCGTTGCTCCTGCCACATGCCCAATCAGCACAGACGTCGCCGAGCAAGCGAGCCCAGAAATGGAGTGATGTTCCGCCAGCCAGTAGCGCTTGTATCCCCACTGCTCCACGTGTTGTGCCAGGTCGACCGAGCGCGAGATCGCGCTACCGGCGGACTCACCTGCTCGCATACCGACAAGATCTAGAACCGAAACCGTTAGTCCGATGCTCATGATCGATTGGATGAGACAGCAGCGAAAGCGATGCGCGGACGAATTTGCCGTTCTCATCCATGTGACAAGAAGCTTTGTGTTGGATTGGAGCCGAAGGTTCGAATCGCTGACAAAGTTACTTACGCAGCGCTGCACCGGACATGAGCAGCACTAGCGCTGGTTCGGAGTGAAATAACGTACCGTAACATCGTCTCCGATATAGGAGACCCGATGCTCGAGCACCCCGCGCTGCGGCGCAGGTTTATTATTGAAGTAGCGAATCGTTACGTCGCCTTTAACGTAATCGACTTCATTCTTCCCAGCCCGCACCCGCCGATGGGCTGTCCGGGAATGCGTGACCCGTTTCAACTGGGCTGGCGCGGACAATACTTGGGCTGTGCTGCTCGCCACTTGAGTGGTGTTGGGCGCCGGTTTCGCGGGCTGGAAAGGCGCTGGCTGTCCAGACGCCGACGACTGGGGCATCTCCGCAGATATCAAAGGTGAAGCGGGTCGACGACCGCCGAAGGCAATCCAACAAGTTAGCAACAGCAGGGCTGTACCTGCCGCGGCCGCCGGCTTCCAGCGTGCGAGCCAGGGAAGTTGGGTCTTGCGCGAGATCATTGTTGCCAGCACTGCTGGCCGCCTGCGCACCTGCGATTCTCGAGCAAGCGCCAGAGCAGCCGAGCCAGCCTGGTACGCCGCGCGCTTGCTGGCAGGAAGTTGCACAGGTGTGGCGCCACTCGGAAATTGTTTCGTTCCACCAGTAATCTGCGCAACGGCGGCCGGCTCCGCACCGGGTAGGTCTGCTCTCACGTTTTCGCTTGGTTCCAGCCGGCCAGTGCGAGACATCGCATCCTCGATAAGGCCAGTCATCAAGCGATATGTGCGGACCTCACGATCTTGAAATGCGTGCGGCCCGGCAAAAAGTACTTGCAGCAGCCCGACTGCGGCGCGATCCCGGTAAATCAGGAAAATTACGAGCGACATCGCGCCGAACTGACGGCAAATCGCTGCTTCGATCCGTGTGTCGGTTTCCGCATTCTCGACACGGAGAATCTCACGGCTGGAATGTGTATCCGCCGAAACAACCAGTGAGGCTATGGCGTGGCGGCCAACATAACAGGAAGCGACCCCGCTTCCGGCTCGGTAAACCAGTTGATTTCCCTCTAACACGGCCACGGCGATTCCGTCAGCATGCGCCACGTCGCGGGCACAATCGACTATCAAATGCATAGCCCCATCTGCGTCGAGTTCACCTTTCGCGATCAGCCGCTGGACTTCGACAATGGCAGTGAGGGACTCGCGATCGACTTCACTTTCCTGCACGGCAAACGCATTGGCCAAGAGTTCTTGGAAGGATTCGCGATCGAAGCTGGGGTTAGGACTCATGCCCGGAATACTACGATTCTGCGGCTGCACTGCTGGGTAGGCGAGCGGGCCGAACCAGTTTCGCGGGCCAACTATCGCAGTCTCTCACCGGGCGAAATGCGGTGTCAATAGCAAGCCAGCCGCGACATAGAAATAGAAAATATCGGCTCACACAACGAGGCGCAGAAGCGCATTCTCTTTT
>JBAVUV010000218.1:0-1840 GCA_049696955.1 Candidatus Sulfotelmatobacter sp.
CCCCAGAACAACACCCAAATCCACGAACCGTCACTGCTGGACTGAATGAAATTTGCGACGGCGCCGTTGAGGTGCGGCAGATACTCGGCGGTAATTACTTCGGCGCGCGAGCGCATCACCAGATCGCCAAAGCCATCGGTAAAGCTAATTGTTGCAGGCCGCGACTGGTCGCGGCTGCGTGGTCCCCAGGCGGCGCGCCGCCGGTAGGTAGCCGCGTCAGAGTCAGCCAGGTAAACCGTTCCGCTCTCCGTTCCGAATAATGAAACTACCTGGCGCAGCGTGAGATTGAGGATTTCATCGAGATCGAATGACTGCGTGGCGACCACAGCCATCGCGTTCAGAGCATTGAGCTCGCGATTGCGCCGCCGCATTTCATCCTCAGCCCGGCGCTTCTCGGTCACGTCGAGGACAAAACCCTGAAAGCGCTCAATCTTACCGGTGCCGGAGCGGGTGGCGAAAGTGCTCTCGGTGGCCATGAGCAGCGTTCCATTCTTTCGCCGCAGGGTTACGTCGAATTTGCGGACGTAATTCTGTTGTTCGATCTCTTTGCGGAAGGCATCGCGCTGGCCGGCATCAACCCGAATTTCTTCGTCGAGATTCAGCGCCAGTAATTCGTCACGGCTTTCGTAGCCAAGCATGCGCACGAAGGCATCGTTGCAATCGAGCAAATGCCCTTCCGGAGTCGCGACATAAACGCCTTCCTGCACCTGGTCGAATAGAAGACGGTACTTCTGCTCCGCCGAATGGCGCTCGGTAATGTCGCGAACGATGTGGATCGTGCCCTTTTGTTTACTTCCCTGTTCGCTGTAGGAGGAACTCGAAACTAACGAGAAGCCGCCGAAGCATGGGTCGGAGCCTTCGCTGATTTCCTCGCTGCCGCGCGCGCAGTAGGGGCATCCCGCCCACTCACCACGGCCGCGCGGTAATACCGATTCACACGATTTTCCCATCACGTCGGCGGAGGACTGTTCCAGCTGTTCGAGCAGAGTCTGATTCGCCTTGATAATGCGAAATTCGGCGTCGTGCGCGAGGATGATGTCATGCACGGAATCGAATGTATTCCTCCACTGCCGCTGCGAGCGCAATACCTGCTCCTGCAACCGGAAATTCTCAATGGCAATTCCCAACTGCCGCGCACAAGTGCCAAGGAATTCAACTTCCTCGGGAGTCAGCTTCCCGGCTCTCGCATTCGCGAACGTCAGCAGGCCGATCGGCGCCTTCTTTCCCAGTACCGGCAAAAGCAACAGCTCATTGATTTTTTCTAAGCGAAGCAGTTCTGGATTTTCCGCCCAGCTAAACTCGCTGCCGCGAACTTTCTGTGGCTTGCCTTCTTCAAATATTTGAGAAACCTTTTCATTTAGCTCGGTTATCCCCGCTTCCCGCAGAAAGTCCTGCGAGACGCCAGCCGCATGCGTGGGCACCAGGTGCTCACCTTCGACCAAGCGAAACCATGCAGCTTTGGATTGCGTCAGACGGCGAAGCTCCGCCAGAGCTTTGTCCATCATCCCGCCCTGCTGCTCCGCGAGCACAACGCTTTCGGTCAACGCGCTTAGCGCACGCAATCTTTGAGTGCGGGCGCGCGATTCCCGGAATACGACGAGAAGGATCGATAAACCCAGAAGCGCATCGGTGACGCCGAATGCTGCAGCCGGAAGCTCGATGGGAAGGACTGTCCACTGCAAATGCAAAGTAAGAAGCAGAACCGCAACCAGCCAGGTTGCAGGTTCCCGGCGTCCGCGGCGCGCGCGGAGTAAAGCGACAGCCGCGCTAAGGAGAAGAATCCGGTAGGAAATCTCAAGGGCGAACCGGAGCGGAACTGATCCGGGCCATAGCAGCGAAC
>JBAVUV010000219.1:0-1526 GCA_049696955.1 Candidatus Sulfotelmatobacter sp.
CTGAATATTCGCGTTCTTCAGGCAGTTATAGCTGCGCACGGAAAGCTCGAGCTCCTCAACGGAACGATTTAAGTTCTCGTTGTGAATCTCAGGCTTGCGATCATCGGACGACGACGTACCGGTTTCGATTTCTTCCTCGAAGTTGATAAAGATGTTCATGTGGTCCTTCATTAGCTTCGCCGCCAAGCCGATCGAATCGGCGGGCGTGATCGAGCCATTGGTCCACACTTCGAGCGTCAGCTTGTCGTAGTCGGTGATCTGTCCTAGACGCGCCGCTTCCACCGTGTAGTTGCATTTGCGTACCGGCGAGTGAACGGAATCGATGGGAATAAATCCGATGCCGAGATCCTCGTCGAAATTTTTGTCGGCGGAAGTGTATCCACGGCCGCGCTTCAACCGCATCTCCATGTCGAGCTTTCCGTGCGCAGCTATAACTGCCTGAAGAACGCGACTATTCAGACCATCGGCGAACTGGTGCAGAAGACGGAATCGGAGATGCTCAAGACCAAGAACTTCGGCCGCAAGTCGCTGAACGAAATCAAGGAGATTCTTTCCACGATGGGTCTGAGCCTGGGCATGAAGATCGACGAGCACGGTAACGCGGTGCCTGGTCCGACTTCGAATATGGTGCTGCCGGCTTCGGCTTACGGTCCGGACGATCAGCTGTAACGAATCAGGTTTCAAGGTCTCAGAGTTTCAATGTTGCAAGGAAGTTGGGCTTTGAAAGGGCGCGGCTTTAAGCCGCGCCACCTTGAGATCAGAAAATGCGGGGCTTTAGCCCCTGAGGGTTTCCCATGCGTCATAAAGTTGCAGGCTATAAACTCGGACGGAACACGGCGCACCGGCGCTCGCTGCTGCGCAACCTGGTCACGTCGGTGATTGTCGAGGAGCGGGTTGAGACGACCGTTCCCAAGGCGAAGGCCGCGCGTCCGCTGGTCGAGAAGATGATTACGCTCGGCAAGCGCGGCGACCTCGCGGCCCGCCGACTGGCTGCAGCATACCTCATGACAGATGCGGCGGTGGTCAAGCTGTTCGATACCATCGGCCCTCGCTTTGGCGACCGCAACGGCGGATATCTGCGCATCATTCGGACGGGCTGGAATAAAGGCGACGGCGCCGACAAAGCCTTTCTTGAACTGTTGGGCAGCGAAAAGGTGCTGGACGAAAAGCGCGAGAAGCGCGCCGAAGCCCGCGCCAAGAAGGCTGCCGAAACGCGCAAGGCGATGGAGGATGCCGAGGCGCAGGCGCAGCACGATGGGGGCATCGAACCGGTGAAGGAACAATCCGAAGATAAGAAGGAGTAACCTAATTTTATTCGAGTGAGGGCACAGCGAGAGCTGTGCCTTTTCTTTGCTCTGAAAAGCAGGTTCCTCCTTGGTCTGGCGCCCAAGTCGGAATGACAAGCGATAGTCCTGGGACAAACGAAAATCCCCAGCAAAGAACAAAGCTCGGCCGTACATGTCCTCCCGCGCCACCCACCAGTAATCTTGCAGCAAATTGTCATTCCGATACACTCCCGTCAGGAT
>JBAVUV010000220.1:0-2238 GCA_049696955.1 Candidatus Sulfotelmatobacter sp.
TTGCAGCCCGGCAAAATTAATTACTTTATTGGTCGAGATCCCGCCAAGTGGCACACTAGCGTTCCAACCTATTCCAGAATTCGTTACAAGAATGTATACCCGGGCATCGATCTGGTTTATTACGGAAGCCACCAGCAATTGGAGTATGACTTCGCGATTTCTCCAGGCGCAAATCCAGGCCAGATTCAGTTTGAGCTCACGGGAGCCACTCAGACGACGCTCGATGCGGAAGGAAATTTAGTGCTTCAGACCGGCGGTGGCGAGCTTCATTTCCAGAGCCCGGCGATTTACCAGGAATCCGGCGGAGTGCGCGTGCCCGTATCGGGCACGTACGTCATGAACGATTCGACCCATATTGCCTTCCGTGTTGCTCAATACGATACGAGTAAGCCATTGGTCATCGATCCCGTTCTCGTATACTCCACCTATCTGGGGGGAAGTGGCGATGACGAGCCCTCGGGCATCGCCGTAGATAATGCGGGCAGCGTTTACGTCGCCGGCTATACCGATTCAACTGACTTTCCCCTGGCGGCTCAAGGATCTCTTCCGGCAGGAGATACGCATGTATTTGTTGCCAAACTAGACCCCACCGGTTCGAATCTGGTTTATGCGGATTACATCGGCGGTAACAATGAGGATTATGGATACGCGCTCGTACTCGACAAGGCCAACGAAGTATATGTGACGGGCAGCACAGCCTCGAGCGATTTTCCTGTAGTAAAACCTTATCAGGGTACTTATCCCGGATCATTTAACGGTTTTCTGACCCAGATTTCGGCTGACGGTTCCTCGCTGTTGTACTCAACCTATCTCGGGGGAAACGGTTCAGACTTACCGGCCAGCATCGCAATTGATAGCTTGGGAAGCGTCCTGATTGCCGGCAATACCTCCTCCACGAACTTTCCAGTGGCCAATGCGTATCAGGCAACCGCTGAACCGAACCAGGGTGGCCTTTTTGGAAACTACGGATTTCTTACTAAATTCAGCCCCGATGGATCCTCCCTCGCCTACTCGACCTATTTTGCGGGCAATACAAATGTGGCTTACAACTGTGGAGGCACTCCGTGTTGGACTTCCCCATTTAGTGCGATCAATAGCATCGCAGTAGACGCAAACGGAGACGCTTATGCCGCGGGAGTTACAAACACTTATAATTTCCCGACTACGCAATCCGCATACCTGGCAACCGACTCGACTCAGCAAACGAATCCCACGGTCGGCTTTGTGAGCAAATTCAGCAATTCAGGAGCCCTCGATTACTCCACTTACTTTTATGAATCAAGTGCCGCATTAACCGAGGTTGACGCCATTGCCGTAGATGGTTCGGGCTCCGCATATGTCACCGGGATTGCCTTTAGCGACGGAACGTTTCCTGTTACTTCCACCACAATTTGCAACCCTGCTGTATCTCAATTTGCCTGCGACTATGCTTTTGTCACGAAATTCGATCCCACCGGATCGACGTTGGCATATTCAACTTTCTTAGGGCCAAACAACAACGCCACCCCGCGAGCCATTGCGCTCGACTCTAACGAAAACGCCTATGTGCTGTCATCCACGTCGAGCACCTCGTTTGGGATTGTCAACGGAATCGAGCCTTATTCGAACGGCAGCGATCTTTTGCTGGTAGAAATCGATCCGCTGGCGAGCACGCAACTATTCGCGACTTACCTGGGCGCAAGTGCGGACGAGTTTGCCGCCGGCATCGCTCTCGATTCCAACGGCAACATCTATATCGCCGGTTCAACGGACTCGACCGATCTTCCGACGACTCAAGAGTCATTCCAAAATGTGCTGGGAGGTGGGACTGACGCATTCGTGCTGAAGATTGGGCCTAACTCAGCACCATCCGTATCCTTGAATCCCGCCTCCTTGCAATACTCCGCGCAGTCGGTGGGCGCGACGAGTGCGGCACAAACGGTTCTGCTTCGCAATATGGGCAGTTCGCCGCTGACCATTTCATCCATTACGCTAAGCGGAGACTTCGCGGAATCGGACACTTGTGGAACCAGCGTGCCTGCCGCCGGAGATTGTACTTTTTCCGTGACTTTTACTCCCACCACCGCAGGAACACGCTCCGGCTCAATCGTAATTCAGGATAACGCTGCGGGAGCGCCTCATGTCATCAACCTGAGCGGCGTGGGCAACGGCCCGGTTGCAGTCTTCGCTCCTCAAAGCCTGACTTTTCCCACGCAAGCGCTTGGAACGACCAGCACCGCGCAGGCCGTTACCCTCACC
>JBAVUV010000221.1:0-6551 GCA_049696955.1 Candidatus Sulfotelmatobacter sp.
CTTCCGTCAGCTGCCGCAATCCCCTACACACTATCTCTCTTACCAGTTGCTGAGAAATGTGCTTGCCGCTCACGCGCTGCAATGTTCATTCTGCGTTCTACTCGACGCCCGCCGGCTGGATCTTAAAGAAGCGTGGTACGCCGTCATGATGTGCGTGAAGCCAGTCGAACTGCGCACCAGACTGAGAATCGCAACCTGGCAGGAAGTGGTGCAGGCCGCGCCTTCGAAGCTGCAAAAGTTCCTGGCGGCGAAGTACGGTATCGGATTTGATCGATGCCTTTAGATGGACAAAAAATCAATTGACCGCCAAGGATACTAAGACTAAGAATGACGAAGGCTTCCTAGGGAGGATTTTCCTTCGTGTAACTTTGTGTCCTTCGTCGTACAAGTTTTGAAAGCAAGCCGCCACGAAACACGCCTACAGCCTACTGCGTCAGTGATACCGCAAATATCCCAGCCCCACTCTTAGATGATGATGCAGCGCATCCGGCACGCAAACCGCGAAGCAGAGCCCGAGCAGTCCCTGCGCTAAACCGAGCGCCCATAGATTGTGATAGCGCCGGAAAAGCACGCAGGAAACGATACCCCATACCAGCGTGGCCGCCGTGAGCGTAAGATTCGGTAGATGCGCTGCCGCGAAAAGTACGCCGGCAATGATCACGGCGGCATTTTCACTGCGAACTATGCCTCGCAAACGGTCCATGACAAAATCCTGCAACAGAAACTGCTGATAAATCGTCCAAAGCACATAACCGGAAACGTGCGCGAAATCGGCCTTGTAGAGTGCATGTAGTGTGCAAATTCTCGCCGCGGTGAAAATGCTGAGTGCGGCAAGAGCGACCGTCGCGGGCAAGATCCAGAACGACGTGATAAATCCGCGCCAGCCCAGGCCAAGCTCATCGCGGCTGGGCCGCCTTGACAGCACCAGTAACAAAGTCAGCACCAGAGCAATTGGGGAGAGAATTCGCTGCAGGTGCTCCGGCGACCAGATGATTCCGACGATCACTCCGTAGCCAACGATTAGCTCAAGGACGTCGCGAGTGCGGTTGGAGTGAACGCGTGGCATGGTTTGTAAGATCAGACCAAGATTTCCGGCGTGGCTTCAAGCAGGCTGCGAGTATAAGGATGCTGCGGCCTCTCTGTGATTTGTTCGCTCGTGCCCACTTCTACAATCTTGCCGCGATACATCACAGCAATGCGCGTCGAGAGGTACCTCACCACTGGCATCGAATGCGAAATAAACAAATAGGTAAGACCGAAGTCGCGTTGCAACTGCGCCAGCAGATTGACGATCTGCGCTCCCACGCTGACGTCGAGGGCAGAGACCGGTTCGTCGGCCACAATAAATTTCGGACGCACCGCCAGCGCCCGCGCAATTCCGATACGCTGCCGCTGGCCGCCGCTGAACTCGTGGGGAAACCGCCGCAGAATCGATTCATCCAGCCCCACTGCGCGAAGCAGTTCGACGACGCGCCCGCGAACTACGTCTTTCACTTTTCCGTTGCCATGCCCAGGACCATGCTCAAAACCGTGAATGCGCAGTGGCTCGGCGATAATCTCCTCAACCCGAAATCGCGGATCGAGCGACGCAAAGGGATCCTGAAAAATAATCTGCATATCGCGGCGCAACTTGCGCATTTCGCCACGGCCGGCGCCAAGCAGGTCGCGGCCTGCAAAGTGGATGCCGCCTGAAGTGGGCTCGATCAGGCGCAAGATCAATCTGCCGAGCGTACTCTTTCCCGAGCCCGATTCGCCCACCAGTCCGAGCGTTTCGCCCGCCTCGATGTCGAGCGATACCTCGTTAACCGCGCGCACCTCGCCCCCTCTGCGTCTTCCCCCCAGCGCAGATTCTGCCTGCGAATAGATTTTGGTCAGATTGCGGATTTCGACAAGTGACATTGTGTTCCAGATTCTAGAATATGGAATGAGCCTTAATCACCCAGCCGCGATCATCGGCACCGCCGCCAGCGCGGCCAACAGCCCAACAAACCTCCAGGGGGTGAAATGTTCTTTCAGAAATATGCGGGCCAGCAGCACGGTGACTGCGGGATATAACGAAGAGATAACAACTGCTTCGTCCAACCGCCCGGTCTCGCTTGCCCGAACGAAAAGGATCGTGCCGATTGAGTCGATGCAGCCCGTGAGTATCCCCCAGCCCACGCCTGCCGCGGTAATGTCGGTGAAATTTCTTTGCAGCAGGACGATCGCCCCCGTAATCAGCAAGCCGCCAGCTCGAGTAAACGTCGCGATCCAGAATGCCGATCCGTCCCCGGCCTGGCGCACGCACAAATAGAATCCGGCAAAGCCTGTGCCGGCCAGCAAAGCGAGCCCAATCCCTTCGGGAGTATTGCCATTCTCGGCGCGTGTGATCAACCAAAGCCCAACCGCGGCCAGGAAAAATCCGATCATCGGAATTCGTCCCGGCAGCCCCTCTGTGAACATGCCAAAAACGGTCGGAATCGCCGCGCTCAGCACGGCGGCAACGGGCGCGGTCAATCCCATTCTTCCCGTGGAAAGCGCGCGATAGAAAATTGCCAGGGCGCCACCGCCACAGGCTCCTCCCGCGAGCACCCATAGCACGCTTCGTCCCGAAGGAAATTGCGCATGTGTTGATGATGCCAGCGCTCCCACCAAAACTAGTCCACCGATGTTCACAACCGTGGTGAACAAGAAAGCATTGGCCCGCCGCGTTGCATAGCCGCCGAGAAAATCGCTGGTCCCCCACGCCAGAACCGCGGCCATGCCGTAAACAGCGGTCGTGAATTGAGGCGTGGCAGCCACGAATGAGGAGGGTAACATGCGATCGATTATCTGGACCCGGCGTGGGACCCGGACATAGCGCTATTAGCAATGGTAGCGCCTCAAAAACGAAATGTTCCTCTTAAAGTGGAGCAAGGTGACTCGCTTCTACCAGTAGCTGACTGAAGGACTGGCCGACAACTTGACATTCCCTAAAGGTCGAGCCTGTAATGGTGGTCTCCAAGCCATCCACATTCAACCCCCAAACTCACCCGACTCGCTACTGCGTGTGAAATCAAACGAAGAGGAGGAAACCATCATGGACAGAATGCTGGTAGTGGTTTTTGATAACGAGAGCAAAGCCTACGAAGGGTCACGGACCCTTCAGCAACTGGATGGGTCAGCGAGGCGAAGAGATTGCCCGCCTTGGCATAGCTGCGCTTGCTGAAACCCGGCCTTGACCGAAACGGAGGACGACAAAATGGGAGGCTTGGTTCCGTTAGGCGATGCGTCGCGACGCCCCGCGCGCGTGCCCGTGGTCACCGCCGGCATCATCGCCGTCAATGTCGTCGTTTTTGTGCTGGAACTGATGCGTGGAGACGCATTTGTGATGCAGTGGGCAGCGATCCCAGCGCAGATCGTTTCCGGCCATCACTGGATCAGGATCCTGACTGCGATGTTCATGCATGGCAGTTGGTCGCACATCATCGGCAACATGATTTTCTTATGGGCCTTTGCCCCCGAGATCGAAGATGCAATGGGCCGCGGCCGGTATCTTGTTTTCTACTTGATCGGTGGGCTGGTCGCCATGCTGGCTCAGGTTGCAGCCAGCCCCCATTCCACAGTCCCAAATCTGGGCGCGAGCGGAGCAATCGCCGCCGTGATGGGGGCGTTTATTGTCACCTATCCTCGCGATCAAATTCGCACCCTGCTGTTTATATTCGTGTTCGCGCGTATCAGATTCATTCCGGCGGCCCTCCTAATCGGTCTTTGGTTTATCAGCCAGCTCTTCCACGCTGGTGCTGTGGCGCAGGTGCAGGCCGGCGGGGTGGCATACCTGGCGCATATCGGTGGCTTCATCTTCGGAGCCGCCACTGCGCGCTGGTTCGAGGGTCAGCGTCGAATCGCATGAGTCGATCGCGAGATTACTTGAGACGAATCGCAGAAGCTTAACGCCAACTATAGTCTTCCCCAAAGCTGGTTTGAATCCTCCTTCCAGCGCCGATCAGGCAGGGTTTGACTTCCGCCAGCGTAAGCTATCGAAGAGCCAGGCAGAGATTAGCCTCTCTCTTCGTGATGCACCATATTTGCGTGTTAGAATTTCCTCAAGCCATTTCCTGTGATTCGGCGATTTCGCTATAAGAGATCACATTGATTGAACTAGCACCTTCGATTCTTTCGGCGGACTTCGCCCGTCTTGGCGAGCAGGTGCGCGCCGCCGGCGAAGGCGGAGGCAGCGTTATCCATGTCGATATCATGGATGGCCACTTCGTCCCGAATCTCACCATTGGTCCGCCTGTGGTCAAATCGTTGCGTAAGGTAACGAAGCTGCCGCTCGATTGCCATTTAATGATCGAGAACGCCGACGAATTCATTCCGGCGTTCGCCGAAGCCGGCGCGGATTGGATTTCAGTGCATCAGGAAGCGTGCCGCCATTTGAATCGCACGCTGCACCTGATTAAGAGCCATAATTGTCTGGCGGGCGTCGTCATCAATCCGGCCACTCCGGTGGATATGCTGGTTGAAGTGTTCGACATCGTGGATTATGTGCTGGTAATGTCAGTCAATCCCGGCTTCGGTGGACAAAAGTTCATTCCCGCTGCGCTTCATAAAATGCGCCAACTAACTGAGATCCGGAGCCAACGCAGCCTGGCCTACCGCATCGAAGTAGATGGCGGCGTCGCCCACGACACGGTGGCCGATGTGGTGCGGGCAGGCGGGGAAATTCTGGTGGCGGGCAACGCCGTGTTTGGCAGCGGTGATCCAACAAAGAACACAGAAGCATTGCTCAAGGCAGCGAACGAAGCCAGACTGCTGAAAGTCTAAGCAACTTCAGATTGCCGATCTCCGACTGCCGATTGCGAACCACAAGCGTTGAAATCGGCAATTGGAGATCGACAATCGGCAATCCTGATTTGAGGTTTTATGTCACGTCGAGCCCCATTGATCGCAGTACTGGGTACGCTGCTCATGATTACAGCGGCCTGCACCAACAAAAAGTCAGTGAACCCTTTGGCCAGCGTGGGATCGAAGCAGCCGGATAAAGTCCTGTTCGACCGGGCCATGGACGCGATGAAGCACAACCGCTTCGACGTAGCCCGCATGACTCTGCAGACCCTGATCAACACCTATCCCGACTCCGAGTACATCGCGCGCGCCAAACTGGCGGTTGGCGATTCCTGGTATGCCGAAGGTGGCACCGCCTCGCTGGCGCAGGCCGAGCAGGAATATCGCGACTTTGAGACTTTCTTTCCTAACATGCCGGAAGCCGCGGAAGCGCAGTTGAAGATCGCCAACATTCAATATCAGCAGATGGAGAAAGCCGACCGCGACTTCACCCACGCCAAGCGCGCGGAGGAGGAATACCGTAACCTGATTATGCAGTACCCGGACAATCCCAAACTGGTGAAGGAAGGCAAGGAACGTCTGCTGGAAGTGCAGGAAGTGCTGGCCGAGCGCGAGTTTGAGATTGGTAAGTTTTACAATCTCCGGATGTCCTATCCCGCGTCGATTGCCCGCCTGAAGACGCTGATCGAAAAATATCCGCTCTACAGCCGGGCCGATGAAGCGCTTTTTATCCTCGGACAGGACTACGAAGGCCAAATGGCTCAGCTTCGCCTCCGCCCCACTTGCGTTAAGACCAGCCCTCAACCCGGCTGCGTCGGCGAGCAAATCAAAGCAAACATGATTGAAGAGCTCACGAAGCAGGCAGCCGGAGCCTATTCGCAGATCATTACGCGCTATCCGGTCATGGACCGGGGCGATGACGCCAAGAAACGGCTCGTGGCCCTGCATCAGCCCGTGCCTCGGCCCACAAAGGCGGCGCTGGCGCAAAACCGCCGGGAAGACCAAAGCCGGCGCGAAAGCACGACCGTAACCAGGTTGATGAGCGTGGTCAAGAAAGGTCCTGACGTAGACATGGCAGCCAAGGTCGGCGATCCCACTTTGGTTGATCCCACTCCGGTCGCGGCCAATCAGGAGACAATCAGAACCACTCGCGAAGCCATGGGTCTGCCCAGCGCTGACCACAGCTTAAGCGTGGAAACGGTAGGTACCGGAACTCCCGCGGCCAACGAGCCGGCTCCGCGGTCCGATACTCCTGCGCCTGCAAGCACCGATCCTTTTGCCCATACAAGCACAGTCGCCGACCCCAACGAACTCAAGCCCACTGCGCCAGCCAACGAATTGAAACCCAGCGGCCCCCCCGATCCGAATGAATTGACTCCGGCTCCGGGCGCTCAGACTGCCGCCGTCAACAATCAACCTGTTCCCCCGCCGGTCCAGGTCAACGAAATCCAGTCAGGCCAGGCGAACTCGAGTACTTCTCAAACTGCGAGTGCGGATGCCAGCTCCAGCCTCGCCACAGATAAAGATATCTCCAGCAGCAAGAAAAAGAAGAAAAAGGGATTGAAGAAAATCCTGACCTTCTGATGCGGCTGTTCCCGCGTCCGGAATTTGTTCCAGCGGTTCTCTTGATCGTGAGTTGACAGTTTCCCCCGTGCTTAAATGCCGGGGGATGGAAGTTGCTTTCGTCCTTTGCGCGCTGCAGATTTTTGCAGCTTCACAAGAGCGGCACGGAGTTCTTCCAGACG
>JBAVUV010000222.1:0-5774 GCA_049696955.1 Candidatus Sulfotelmatobacter sp.
CCCTATTCGCTGGTTGAGGAGATCACTGCGAACGCAGCAAAGTCTTGATGGCAAAAGTTGATGGCGAAAATTGATCATATCGGGATTGCGGTAAAATCGCTCGCGGCATCAAAGTCGATCTACGAGATGCTCGGCCTCAGCATTTCCCCCGAAGAAACCGTGGAGCAGGAACACGTACGGGTGGTGATGGTTGCAGTGGGCGAAAGCCGGCTGGAACTGTTGGAGCCGACTTCGGAAGGCTCGACGATTGCGAAGTTCATCGCCAAGCGGGGCGAAGGCTTGCATCACGTGTGCCTGCAAGTTCCGGATTTGCCAGCGGCTGTTCAACGGTTGAAGAAAGATGGAGTCCGCCTGGTCTCAGAGGAAATCAAAACTGGAGCCGGTGGGCACAGATATGTTTTTGTACATCCTTCGAGTACCGGCGGAGTGTTGCTGGAATTGGTTGAGGACCAGGGGCAAATTCGGTCACGGATTTCCACGGATCTTCACAAATAGAGCAGTATCCTGATTCTTTATGCTACTTCTCGCCATCAATACTTCCGGCAAGCAGGGCAGCATCGCGCTGGCGCGGGCCGGGGAACAAACTGCCGATGGCGGTGACTTCGAGGTGATTGAGATTGCGCCACTGGTCGGCGGCACTTTCTCGGCGCAGCTTATTCCTCAGGTCTCTGAGTTGCTCTCCAGCAACGGGTTCATGAAGACCGCCATCGGTGGATTCGCCGTGGTTTCGGGACCGGGATCCTTCACCGGCCTTCGCATCGGCCTGGCCGCCGTCAAAGCTCTGGCGGAGGTTTTGAACAAACCGATTGCGGCAGTTTCGCTGCTGGAAGCCTGCGTCTTTGCCAGCGGCGCACAGGGCAAGATCATGGCCGTTCTCGACGCAGGCCGCACGGATGTCTATGTAGGCGAGTACGAAATCCCCGGTGCTGCGAGCTCAGCTTCGAGAGAACGTATCTTGAGCAGAAGTGAATTCCTTTCCCAGGCTGCGGGATGGAAGATCGTGACTTCAGACTCTATTCTCGCCGAGGCCGCTGCCGCCGCTGGTTTGACCGTCTCAGCGCTTCCGCCGATTTCCGCTGCTGATGTCGCACGCCTGGGCTGGCGCAAGATCCAATCCGGCGATACCGTCGGGCCCGAGCAGTTGGAGGCGAACTATATCCGCCGTAGCGACGCCGAAATGCTTGAGAAAATCGGTTCCTAGCTTGCGCGTTCGATCAGCAACTCGCGCCGATATCCCCGCAATGATTGAGCTGAATCATCAAAGCCCAACCGCTGCCCATTGGTCGATCCAGCAATATGAAAGTCTTTTCCCTCAGATGAGTACCGTCGGCGTCTCGCCGGTTAGTCCCGCGGAGCTCGATGCCCAATTGTCGCAACGGGTCATCCTCGTAGCGGAGGATATTTCTGAAACATTGACTGCGACGGCGTCAGCCCGCCACAGAATCGTCGCATTCCTGGTTGCGCGCCGGGTGGACAAGGATTGGGAGCTGGAGAACATTGTTGTCGCCGAAGAATCCCAACGGCACGGCCTTGGCAGCCGGCTTCTCCGCGACCTGATGAAACATGCGCGAACCAAAGATGGGAATTCCATTTTTCTTGAGGTTCGCCAATCGAATCAAAGTGCTCGCGCCTTCTATCACAAGATGGGTTTCGTGGAATGCGGGTCTCGAAAGAGTTACTATTCCAACCCGCCGGAGGATGCGGTACTCTATCGATTAAGCCTTTCTCATAACGAGACTGCACCAGAAATATGGCATTGAACCGCTAATGGGGCTGTGGTAGCGTGAGCTTATCAAACCAATATGGAGGTCTGCCTGGATGCTGACTTCGACTAGCGCTCTTTTGACCAACCACGATGAATTCCGCAAACTGGCTCAGGAGCACATGCAATATTCCACCCGTCTTGACTCACTTACCCAAAAACGTTACCTCAGCGAAGATGAAAAGCTGGAGGAAGTCCGGCTCAAAAAGCTCAAACTGCGACTCAAAGATCAGATGCAGACGATTGAGCGCCAGTATCGGCAGCAATACGGCACGCACGTAGCGTAATCTCTGGCCACTAAAAACCTCGGCCTTTGCCGCGACGGTATTCTTGTATCCACGCTCTGGCGCTAATCAGCGCCTTTCTTTATTTGCACTTAGGGCCAAGGCTGAGTTCTCATCGCTTGCTCTGCTCTATAATTAATCAGTTCTAATCTTTAATCTGATCTTTAATTCTGGGCTATGGTTCGAGACGGCTACTTTTACGCGCTGGGCTTGCTGGTGGCTGCGATCCTTGTCGGTTGGTTCACCCGCCCAGCTTGGGCTATTGTCCCCCTGCTGCTCGCCATGTTCTTTCTTTGGTTCTTCCGCGATCCTGAGCGTGAAATTCCAGATAGCGCAGGAGCTGTGGTTTCGCCTGCGGACGGCAAAGTTACAGACGTCTCATACATTACAGTTGACGGCGAAAAGCAGACACGTATCAGCATCTTCCTCAGTGTCTTTGACGTCCATGTGAACCGCTCGCCGATCGCTGGAATCGTTCGCGAAGTGCGTTATCAGCGGGGAAAGTTTTTGAACGCCATGAATCAGGCCTCGGCGGAGGAGAACGAGCAGAATATTGTTCGCGTTGAAGCCGACGGGCAAACTGTGGTTTTCAAACAGATCGCCGGATTGCTGGCGCGCAGAATCGTTTTTCATCCCAAGATTGGCGATCGTCTCGAGCGGGGCCAGCGCGTCGGCCTGATCAAATTTGGTTCGCGAACGGACATACTGCTCGACTCTGCCGCCAGCTTGCAGGTAAAGGTTGGCGACCGGGTTCGTGGTGGGGCCAGCATTTTGGCGTTCCTTCAGCCCAGTGGCGAATTTGCAAGTGTAGGAAGAGTATCCGCTGATCCGCTCTCTACCAAACAAGAGGCACGGTGATGGACGAGTCGCCGGCGAAAAATCGACCTGAGGAGCGACGACGCCCCACGCGCCGTATGCGTAAAGGCATGTACATTCTCCCGTCGCTGTTCACCACGGGAAACATGGCCGCCGGTTTCTATGCCATTCTCGAAGTCGTGCACGCGAACGCGGCGACCTTTTGGCATTTGGATAACGCCGCCAAGGCGATTGGATTTGCCGTCTTATTCGATGGACTCGACGGCCGCGTTGCCCGCATGACCGGCACCAGCAGCGACTTCGGCAAAGAGCTCGACTCGCTTGCCGACGTCATCACATTTGGAGTGGCCCCGGCAATGCTGGCCTGGACATGGGGTTTTCACTTAATGTCCCCCGTCGCACTCACCGACTGGAACATCAAGCTCACCCAACTTGGGGCGATTGCCAGCTTTCTTTTTCTCATGGCTGGAGCCAGCCGCCTGGCCCGATTCAATATTACGAGTAACCCGGAACCTTCCAATCCTGGGCGTCCGGGAAAGAAATATTTTGTCGGTATGCCCATTCCGGCGGGAGCCGGAGTGATTGCGGCCGTGGTTCATTTTCAGGCGGGACTGCCGCTCGATTCCTGGTATACCGCCATTACCTGGTTAGCGATGGTTGCCGCAGTGGGCTACCTGATGGTCAGCACGTGGCGTTTTTATAGCTTCAAAGACATTGATTTCAGTTCCCGACATCCTTTTCGTCTGATCATTCTTTTTGGCGCCTTGTTCGCGGGCATTTGGTTTTTCTCCAGGCCGATGCTGTTCGCAGTCGCGCTCCTGTACACGTTCTCTGGCGTGTTCTGGCGCCTGCAGTGGATTCTCCGCCGCCGCCACCAGCCTCCCCCTCCCAGTTACAAGGAGGCTTCACAGACTTCATGAGTAGTCCGTCCAAAATCGGACCGTCGGTGTCTTCTCCTCGCGGACAGCTCTTTCGCCTCGCCATCGTGGGCGCCGGTACGCTGAAAGGGAAGGAAGTTGCCGAGATGCTGAATGAGCGCAACTTTCCCGCCGTCGATGTGCGCCTGCTTGACGATGACGAATCCATCGGCCAGCTGGAAGCGACCGGGGACGAGATTAACTTCATCCAGAGTGTGCGCGCCGAGCAGTTCACCAATATTGATTTCACTTTCTTTGCCGCTGATGCGGGAACCACCCGGCAAAACTGGCAACGTGCGCGCGATGCCGGCAGCGCCATCGTTGATCTTTCCGGCGCATTGGAACAAGAGCCGGGAGCCACGGTTCGCTCCCTCTGGGTAGAACGCGAACGCGGTCAGACGTGGCAGCCGGAACTTCAGCCCGCTCCTTGTGTGGTGGCTCATCCTGCATCAATCGCGTTGGCGCTCTTGCTCCTGCGGGCGCACAGAGCTGGCGCTATCCGTAACGCAATTGCCACGGTTTTCGAGCCCGCTTCCGAACAGGGACAGAAAGGTATGGACGAACTGCACCAGCAAACCGTCAATCTTCTATCCTTCCAATCGCTTCCCAAAGATGTGTTCGACGCACAAGTGGCGTTCAACATGGTCGCGCGCTACGGTTCCGGCTCGAAGTTGTCGCTTGATTCGCTGGAAGCCCGCGTGCGGCGACACTATCAAAAGCTTGCCGGACCGGATGCGCCCCAGCCCGCTTTGATGGCGCTTCAGCCACCGGTGTTTCACGGCCATGCCCTGTCTATCTTTTTAGAGATGGAACAGCCCGTCGCTCAGGAAAAGTTATCCCAAGCACTCAGCGGCGATCACGTGACACTGGCGGGATCGGAAGACGATTCGCAGCCCAGCAACGTAAATGCCGCAGGGCAAGCGAACATCATGGTTTCGCTGAAAGCCGAGCCTTCACGCCCTAACGGAATCTGGCTCTGGGCGGCCGCAGACAACCTGAGGGTCGCGGCTGTCACTGCCGTGGAATGTGCTGAGAGCATGATCGCAACCCGGCCGGTTGGAAAAATTCAATGAAGGGCTGGCGCGTCCTATGGCTGGTCCCGCTCCTGGCGGCCACGGGTTGCGGATATCATACGGCCAGCCACTCGGTTCAGCTTCCCGAAAATGTCAAAACGATTGCCATTCCCGCATTCACAAACGTAACTACCACATATCGAATTGAACAAATGCTTACCGCATCCGTGGTGCGCGAATTCATTACTCGCACCCACTACCACATCCTGAACGAACCCGGCGAAGCCGCCGATGCTACGCTGCGCGGCACCGTGATCTCCACTTCTCAGTCACCGCTCACTTACAATTCCACAACCGGACAAGCTGCCAGCGTTCTGGTGGTGGTGAGCATGAAAGTTTCCCTCACTGACCGGCAGGGCAAAGTGCTCTATCAGAATCCGTCATACTTGTTTCGCGAACAATACGAAGTTTCGCAGGACCTGGCCAGCTTCTTCGAGGAAGACACACCGGCCTTCCGCCGGCTCTCCCAGGATTTCGCCCGAACCCTGGTCTCTAACATTCTGGAGGGCTTCTAGATGCTAGAGTTTGTGGCGAAGCTTTTTTCAGCGACGGAGGATTTTTGATGCGGGCCTTTGCCCAGGCGGAGCGTTTTGTCGGCGAACTTGAGTCGCGCAAGCTGCGTCCCGCCTACGTTTTTGTGGGTGACGAAGCTTTCTTCCGCAAGCGCTTCCGCGATGCCATCCTCGAGCACCTTGTTCCCGCTGATCTGCGCGATTTCAGTTTGTTCGAATTCGATCTCGCGGAAAACGATCTTGCCGAAGTTCTCGACCGGGCTAGAACTCCATCATTGATGGCGCCCTTCCAGGTATTTTTCGTGCGTGGCGTCAAGAATCTTTTTGGCCGCGGCTCGAACGAAGAGAAGCTTGCCGCCATCGAAGCCTATTGCAAGAATCCTAATCCCGACGCTCTCATTGTTTTCGTG
>JBAVUV010000223.1:0-1589 GCA_049696955.1 Candidatus Sulfotelmatobacter sp.
TCTTGGACTCAAGCAGGCGCTCGGAGATCCCTGGGCAGACGCATTGCAAAAATTTCCCGTGGGCTCAACCATTGAAGGTCCGGTGACGAAGCTGATGAAGTTCGGCGCCTTCGTGCAGATCACGGAAGGTGTCGAGGGACTGGTGCATGTCAGCGAGATCAGCGCCGAGAAGCATATCGCTCATCCACAGGATGTGTTGCGCGCCGGCCAGATCGTGAAAGCCCAGGTGCTCGCGGTCGATACGGAGAAGCGGCAGATCAAGCTCAGCATGAAGCAACTGGTTCCCACTGGCCTTGGCGAATACCTGGAGGAGCACAAGCAAGGCGACGTAGTGTCGGGTCGCGTGGTGGAGCAAGGTTCAGAATCTGCAGTGATCGAGCTGGGCGATGGCATTCGCGCGAACTGCAGGCTCGCGGCGGCCGCTGCACCTTCGTCAGAAAACAAGAGCAGTTCTGGCGCCGACTTGTCTGCCTTGACTTCGATGCTGCAGGCTCGCTGGAAGGGTGGGGCTGCACCGTCGTCGAAGCAACCGGAGCCACTGGCGAAGGGTCAGATTCGCAGTTTTAGAATTGTGAAGCTCGATCGCGCGGGCGAAAAGATCGAGCTGGAGTTGGCCTAAGCCATCGATGAGCTACAGCCCGCGGAGAGGCGGAGAAGCGGTCGCAGCGCTATGGGCGAGGTATCCTTCTCTGCGGCGTCGATCGGCGAAATGCAAAAGGCATGGCCAATAGCCATGCCCTTGCATTTTGAGGAAGTGTTCTGGACAAGAGCCTAGAACATATTCCACAGGAACTGGTTGTAGACGTCGTGGTGGTATTGAACCTCCGGCACTTTGACGAAGGTTCCCAACAGGCGAGCGCAACGGTCCGCCGCAGCCTGCTTCAGGTCCGCATAACGGCCCTTCACATCCGCGCCCAATAGCTTGGTTGTCCAGGCGGAGCTGCGGAAATCCTCGATGGCGGTGTAGACGTTGTCCGGCAAGTATCGTTCCGCCTGGCGCAGATTCTTCACGGTTGACTTATTGCCTTGCAGGCCAGATCGGAAGATTGAATAGAGAACCAGGTAGGGATTGGCGTCCGGGCTGACCGACCGAATTTCGACGCGAGCGCTCTTTTCGTTGCCGATTGGAATTCGAATCATGGAGCCGCGATCGACTGCCGACGCCTTGATCTGGTTGGGCGCTTCGAAGTGCGGATCCAGACGGCGATAAGCATTGACGCTGGCGTTATAAATGAGGCACGTGTCGCGGCCGACCGTCAGGATGCGGTCGATGAACTTCCAGCCGAAATCGCTGAGCTTCTCTTCGCCCTTCGCGTCCCACATCAGGTTCTTGCCGCCCTTACCGTTCACCGAGACGTTGGTATGCATGCCGCTGCCGTTCACGCCGACGACGGGCTTGGGCAGAAAAGACGCGGTCATTCCGAGGTTGGTCGCGACCTGACGGCAGATCAGCTTGTAGAGTTGGATCTGGTCGGCTGCGGCTACCACCTCTCCATAGCTGTAGTTGATTTCAAACTGCGATGGCGCGACCTCCGGGTGATCTTTCTCATTCTCAAATCCCATGGCGCGCTGCACTTCTGCCGTGGTGT
>JBAVUV010000224.1:0-3767 GCA_049696955.1 Candidatus Sulfotelmatobacter sp.
GACCAATCTTCGCTCGGGATGACAAATCTTTTCGGTATTTATGTAACTTCACTTATTTCACTTCAGCCAAGGCTTTGGATACTTCGTTGATGTCGGGCACGACGGGGATGTCGTAGTTTTTTTGCCAGGCAAGTTTCCCGTCGCGGTCGATGATGAAGATGGCGCGTCCGGTGATGCCTTTGTCTTCGAGATAGACGCCGTACTTGGCGGCCACCGCGCCGCGTGGGTGGAAGTCGGCGAGCAGGGGATAGTGGATACCCATCTTGTCGGCATAGGCTTTGTGCGACCAGACGCTGTCAACGCTAAGGCCGAGGACTTGGGCGTCGAGGTCGTCGAATTGTTTCTTATCGTTGACCATGCAGACGTGTTCTTTGGTGCAGACCGGGCTCCAGTCCAGCGGATAGAAGACTAGAACGACCGGCTTTTTGCCGCGGTAGTCGCTGAGTTTTACGTCCTTCTGATCTTGATCCTTCAAAGTGAATTCGGGCGCGGGCGCGCCGATGGTTGCTGACATGATTCCTCCGTTTTGGTTTCTAGGATAATTTCATCTTCATCATAAACCGCGGGAATGGCTTAAGGAGTCGCCAGCCTTCAGAAATTCTCGCTGGGATCGCGATATGTTGCAAGGATGACAAGGTTAGTGCTTCTGATCATTTCACGACAGGCGAGTCCGGACCTGCGGGTTTGTCTTCTTCTGCGTGGATTTTGCCGTCGTCTTCGGCGTAGAAGGAGCGGTGTTCGGCGTCGAGATGCTGGGGCGTCATGGTGAGGATGAAGCTGTCTTTCTTGCCTTTGAAGCCGGCCAGATAATCTCCCCGGTCGGGGTTGACCATGCGCTTGGTGAACGAGCCGGAGTGGACCAGTTCGTTCAGAGAAGTCGCGAAGTGGTCGTACTGCTTCTGAAAGCGGTGCTGGGCGCGGAGTACGACGCGCATGTAGGCGAGAGCGGCGGCTTCGGAATCGGAGCGGGCGGGGTCGCCGGGAAATTTTGGTTGGTAGGTTGAACCGGAAGCCTGGGCGGCGAGCGGGGGAGCCAGCACAAATAAATTGCTTAAGGTGAAGGCAATGCCGATCATTAGGGCTAACAAAGAAGTAGAACATTTTCCCATGCTGATTCTTCTCCGCAAATGGCTCAGGCAATAAATAACCGCCGATCTGGGCGGTGAAAGATTCCCTTTGGATGCTTTTTCATGTTACTCCCGTAATTCGACTTCGGTCACGTTCTCTTTGCATTGCGAGGAATTGCCGCTATGCTTTTGTTACGTAATTACGCCCAACAGGGAAACCTAATGAAAGCAGCCGTAGCGAGAAAACCGATTATCAAGATTGCCGTAGTGGAGAGTGATCCGCTGCGGTTTGTGGGATTCCGCGCCTTGTTCGACACCGAGCCTGAGTTCGAACTCATCTCCGCAGGCCTGCCTGAGATTTCCACGCTGCAGGATGTGGACCTGATCCTGCTCGGAAATCGCTCCGGCCAAAACCTGTTTGATGTGATGGCCAGCCTGAAGGCCACGCGCCCGGATCTGCGCATTATTGTGACGGGATCGGGAGTGGACGAAGAGACGATTCTTAAAGCGATCGCGTCGGGGGCCAAGGGCTATGTTGACGAAGCGGCTTCGCCGGCGGAGTTCGCGCAGGCAATTCGCATCGTGAGCCAGGGATCGGTATGGGCTCCGCGCAGGGTGCTATCGATGTTTATCGAGCGGGTATCGTCGGCGCCGGGTAGGATTTTTCCCGCAGGCCGTGTGACGTTTACCGATCGCGAAAAGGAAGTGCTGGAGATGTTGGTGGCGGGACGGTCCAACAAAGAGATTGGCGCACAGCTAGGCATCGAAGAGCGTACGGTAAAGGCTCATGTGGCGAAGTTAATGCGCAAGGTGGGCGTGCAGAACCGGATTGCATTGTCGGTGCATGCCATTACGCATTCGCTGGTGGCGGCTAAGTAAGGCACCACTTGGCTTCTGGCTACGCTTCTGGCTTGGTAACTTTGGAGCCGTGACCTCGGTAATCTTGTAAGGAAATTGATTGAGCGGCATACTCGCCTCACCTACCACAGAACCTGGGAGACGGGGTTGAGAGTGGCGATTAGGGTCACTGCTTTCAGCCCCGATTTTTTTGTCTTCCAAAAGCCCATCCCATTCTGGACTTGATTCCTTCTCGACTCGATCCTTCCTGGTTAAGCGCTTCTGACACGCCAGCGCGCGGTTCGTTTACAATCCAAAGCAACAGATCCCAGAAAAATTTTGTGTGGTGAGGAACCATGAAAAAGTTCTTGTTGCTTGCTCTGATTGTTTCTCTCTGTTCTTTCTCTTTTGCGGCGGATGAGGATACGAAGGTTTCGGACCGCGTAGAAGCCGCCGCGCAGGTTCTGAACGACATTCAAGGTGCGCCGGATAAAGGAATACCGCAAGAGGTATTGGGGTCGGCGGAGTGCGTGGCGGTAGTGCCGTCGATGCTGAAAGGCGGATTTATTGTGGGTGCGAAGTATGGGCGCGGGCTGGCCAGTTGCCGCACGCCGAAGGGATGGAGCGCGCCAGCATTCTTCGTTGTGACCGGTGGAAGTTTTGGATTCCAGATCGGCGGCCAGGCAGTGGACCTGGTAATGCTGATCATGAACAAGAATGGGATGAGGCATCTGCTCTCGAGCCAATTTGCGCTGGGTGCGGACGCTTCAGTGGCTGCCGGGCCAGTGGGACGCCATGCCGAAGGGAACACGGATTGGAAGATGCGGGCTGAGGTGTTGACCTATTCCCGCGCGCGCGGCTTATTCGCCGGTGTGAGTTTGAATGGGGCTGTGATCAAGCAGGATAAGGACAGCACGCGGGATTTTTACGGACGCATGGTCCCGTTTAAGACTGCGCTGACGGGAGAGATTGAGCCGCCGGCCGGTTCAAATGCATTTTTGACGTCGTTGGCGCAGTGGGCACAGGAAGCGGCGAAGTAGCAAGGACAAGATCGTAAACCACGAAGGACACGAAGTTGCACGAAGGTTTTGATCTTTGCTTCGTCAACCTTCGTGTCCTTTGTGGTATTCGGCATTTATTTGCAAATAAGTTTTGACGGTGGTACCGTCACGCTTCCCCCGATGCGGCAGCGACTTGAGTACGCGGCAGCCTGGCCGTTCATCAAAATCCTCGGTGTTTTGCCACGGCCTGTGGCCCGGGCCATCGGCATTTCTCTGGCTTGGGGCGTTTATCTTCTGCACGTGCGATTGCGGCATGTGGGCATGCGCAATCTCGCCATGGCATTTCCGGAAAAAACTGAAGCGGAGCGGGCGCGGATACTGCGCGGGGAGTTTGCTTCGTTGGGACGGCAACTGGCCGAGGTCTGCCACTTTCCGAAGTACACGCTCGAGAGTGTCGAGCAGGTCGTCGTTTATGACGGGTTGGAGAATTATCAGCAGGCGTATGCGCGGGGCAAGGGAGTGCTGTTTCTGACGGCGCATTTCGGCGGATGGGAGCTTTCCGCGTTCATGCATTCGATGCATGGGAACTGGATGCACGTGGTCATGCGTCCACTGGACAATGAATATCTCGATCGGCTGATTCGCGAGTATCGCACGATGCATGGGAACAAGACTGTCGACAAAGATAATTTTGTGCGCGGGTTGCTTTCGGCGATGCATGCGGGCGAGGTGGTGGGCATGTTGATGGATACGAATATGACTCCGCCGCAGGGGATTTTTGTGGATTTCTTCGGCATCCCGGCGTGTACGGCGAGCGGGCTGGCGCGGATTGCGTTGCGCACCGACGCGGCTGTGGTTCCGA
>JBAVUV010000225.1:0-5662 GCA_049696955.1 Candidatus Sulfotelmatobacter sp.
TGTTCGATTCCGCCAGACTCTCGCAGGTCAGACAACTTCGGTTCGCTGTCCTTCGATCCGCGGGTCTCCGGAGCCCGACTCAACTGCGACAGCGCAATCAACGGAACCGCAAGTTCCTTGGCAACGGCTTTGAGCCCGCGGGAGATAGCAGAGACCTCTTGGGTCCTGTTCTCGTACCGCTTGCTGCCCGCGGTCATCAGCTGCAGGTAGTCGACGACAATCAGATCCAGGCCTTGCTGCGAGTGCTTTAGCCGCATAACCTTAGCGCGGAGTTCACTTAGAGTTATCCCGGGCGTATCGTCCACAAAAATGGGGGC
Source organism: Candidatus Sulfotelmatobacter sp. (assembly GCA_049696955.1). Taxonomy (GTDB): domain Bacteria; phylum Acidobacteriota; class Terriglobia; order Terriglobales; family Acidobacteriaceae; genus Sulfotelmatobacter. Next base: position 318 of record JBAVUV010000225.1, read on the forward strand.
AGTGCTTAATTCGCCGTAGGCCTGGGTTACTTTTCTGAAGTCCTCTCTAGGCAGGAACCCGGTGCGCATTGCGTGGGAATCAATCTGCGCTCTTGAACACAAAAGTCTTAGGAGCAAGGCCTCGCTTGACATTTCAAGCGAGAACACTGCAACGACTTTTTTGTCCTTTACAGCGCAATTCTCCGCGATATTCAGGGCGAAGGCGGTTTTTCCCATGGACGGGCGCGCCGCGATAATCACCAGATCTGATCTTTGGAAGCCACTGGTAAGGTTGTCCAAATCCTCATAATGCGTTTCCAGGCCCGTGATCCGTTGTCCGCGCTTTAAGAGATCATCAAGCGAGCCGAAGTGCTCTTTGAAAATGTCGTGAAATCCCGTCAGGCCGCGACCGATCCGCTTCTCCGAGAGCTCGAAGATCGCGGCTTCGGCGTCGCCGAGCACATCTTCAGCTGTATCGGATTGATCGACCGCGCGCGCAATAGCAGTGCTGGACGCATGAATCAAACCTCGCAACAGCGCCTTGTCGCGAACGATCTTGACGTAATGCTCTATGCTAGGGCGGTAAGGGACGCCGTCTGTAAGGCTCGAGATGTAACCCACATCGCCGACCGCCTGCAATTCCTTGTGGCGATCGAGCTCCTCTACAAGCGTGATTCTGTCAATAGGGCGTGAGGACTCTGCCAGCTCGACCATCCGCGCATATATGCGCCGATGCGAATCGAGGGAAAAATCTTCGACGCGCAGATGCTCGGCGGCCTGGTTATACGAAAAATTATCGAGTAAGATGGCACCCAAGATCGACCGCTCGGCTTCTTCATTCGCGGGGAGAGTGCTGATTTTGTAGTCTGTCGTGGCCATTACGGAGCGAGATCCTCAGGCTTCTTCTTCAATTATTACAGCAGGAGAATAAAAAACGAAACTGCAAACGAAATCGACTTTTCACTATCGGTCCGCCGAGGCCGCTAGAGAACATTGCGACAGCAAGGGGCGAATGCGGGGCGAAGGACTGTGCGGAAGCTGTGAATAGAATTTCTTTTCTGTGGACGTCATTCGAAAACGGAGCTGATACTTTTCCGGAGGCTATCAGAGCGTGAAGCTTTGTAGTCTAAGAAAACAAATGCGGCGCGGGCCAGCCACCCGAGCCGCATCGTTTCGTAGATCTTTCAAAGCTGCCTTCCCGCCGCTTAGGGCAACGGGACGATTGTACCGGTCCGACAGCACCCATTATGAATGAGCGCCACATTTACCGCTACTGCTGCAGAACCATGATTCAAAGAATCCGGCTCTGCAACCTGTGCGGCGGCTAGCGGCCCAACCCAACTCAAAGAGCGGGAAGTGGAGGAGGCCGCAATGCCAATTAACCGGATACGCTCGCGCGTCCGATTTCCCTCCGGCAATTCACCCTCGAGAATTGCCGGTCTGCCACCGCTCGCCGCAATCATCGTTTGGCAAGCCTTGCAAGATCCTACGTTTTCGGTGAATCCACTGTGCGGCAGAGGATGTCGAGTCGCAACAGGAAAATGTTTCGCGCTTGTGCAGAAACTGTGGACGAAAGGTCTTCCTTGTGGATGGCTGAGGAAAAAGTGGAGAGTTACAGCACGCTGAATTGCAGTAATTGAAAATGATTCTGCTAGCCGCCAGCGATGGAGGGCACCAACAAAACTTCGTCTCCATCCTGAAAGGCATAACCAGGGCCGCCCAGAAAGCGGATATCTTCTTCATTCACATAAATATTTAAAAACCGGCGAAGTTGTCCGGCCTCATCGCGCAGGTGAGGCTTTAGCTCAGGAAACTTTTCATCGAGAACGGAGAACAACTCTCCCAGATTCGTGGCGGCGCACGCAATTGAGCTCACGCCCGCAGTGTGTCGCCGCAATGCGGTCGGAATTTGTACAGTGATCGCCATCCCGATATTCCTTATGCACCCACCGTCGCCGGAATTTCCTTTGCGGCCCCTACAGTATCCAGCGTTTCGTTAAGATACTTCTCGAACTCAGCCAGCTTCGGAGCGATCGGCCTCTCCATTTCATACACGCCTGCCAGCACATCGGTCGTTTTCAAGCCGTTTCCGGTGATGCACAACACTGTCGTCTCCTCGGGCAAGATGCGATCCTGGCGATAAAGCTTACCCGCCGTGCCTACTGTAACTCCCCCTGCGGTTTCGGTGAAAATGCCTTCCGTCTCGGCCAGCAGACGGATCGAGTCGATCACCTCAGGATCGCTCACGTCCTCGCTCCATCCGCCGCTGTGCTTGATGGTCTTGATCGCGTAGTGCCCGTCAGCGGGGTTGCCGATGGCGAGCGAGCGGGCGATGGTCGCCGGCTTCTGCGGATCGATCTCCGAGCTACCAGTTTTTACAGCGGTCGAAATCGGAGAACATCCGGTCGCTTGCGCACCAAAGAATTTCACCGGGGTCTCTTCCACCAATCCAAGCTTGCTCAATTCATCGAACGCCTTCTTGATCTTCGTAATCAACGACCCGCCAGCCATGGGAACGACAACGTTGTCCGGAAGGCGCCAGCCCAGTTGCTCGGCGATTTCGAATCCAACCGTCTTCGATCCTTCTGCGTAATAAGGCCGCAGGTTTACGTTAACGAAGCCCCAGCGCCGCTCTTCAGCAATCTGCGAGCACAGCCGGTTCACCTGATCGTAGTTGCCGGCGATGCGAACCACGTTCGCGCCGAAGACTTGTGTGCCCAGAATCTTCGCCGGTTCGAGATCGGACGGAATAAATATCCATGCCTTCAAACCCAGTCGAGCCGCATGCGCCGCAACGGCATTCGCCAAGTTGCCAGTCGAGGAACACGCAACCGTATCGAAACCAAAAGCCTTGGCTTGCGCCAATGCGACGGCAACCACGCGGTCCTTGAAACTCAGCGTGGGCAGGCAGACGGCATCATTCTTAAGGTAGAGATTTTGTGCCGCAGCCTTCGCTTCATTCCTGCTGCCCGCCAACCGCGCCGCGAGAGTGGGAGCATGGAGCAGCGGCGTGAACCCCACCGGCAGCCTCGGCTCAAAGCCCTCGGGCAGCGGCAGCAATTCCGAATAGCGCCACATGTTCGGCGGACGCTGCGCAATCCGCTCACGGCTGAAAGTTCCCTGGGAGATTGAAGCCCGGATCGAACCGTAATCGTAGGTAATTTCGAGAGGAGAGAAACACTCGTCGCAAATGGAGTGGGGCTGGTTTCCCCAGCTTCGTCCGCATTCCCGGCAGCGCAGTTCGTATTGAGCCATTGGCTACTCGCTTTCTGTCGCGGCAAGTAGCTGCGGACGAGCGGCCCGCGAAAAAGGACCAAAAAATACGAAGGCCTCTTTTTCCAGGAAATGGGAAAAGAGGTCGGAATGCAAATAAAAATGAAGCTCGCATCCGAATCTCATGTTCCCCGTTTCCGGGCGGGAGTTGGCACCTGGCGGTCGGGATATATGATCCCGATCCGGTTGCCGTGGCGTCACAGGGCTCGTCCCTCAGCCACTCTGCATGAAATTCCGGTTTGCCCCGAAGAGCAAACTTGTCTTCATAATGCTACACAGTGCGAGGTTCCCCGTCAAGAACGATTGTCGGCAGTTTCGAATCTGTTCCCAAGGGGTGAAAACAGCAGATTAACCCATGGCCTCCAGTACGAATCGCACACGTTCTTCAACGGAATCGAGAGGAAGCTGAATCATAGTGTATCCAAGTCTCGAGTAGGTTTCGATCATCGATTCATACGTTGCCTGAGCTTCGTCGAAAGATTGCTTGCGTTCGGCGTCGATCTGAAAGATCTCTCGCCAGGGCGGCGCGATAAATACCTGGCGATTGTAGCGAAACATCTGCGCCGCACGTTCTACGTGGGCAGGAATCGAGAGCCCGGTCAAGCGCAAGTATCCCAGCACATCGGGCACGCCGCGATCGAAAATCACAGGAGCTTTTATGCTCAGTGCCATTCGATATGATCGCATCTCCCAACTCAGCATCAGCTCGGCGAAAGCACGCCGATCAGCCCATGGCAAGGCCTTGCCGCCAACAGCCAGCTGATCCTGAATGATTGCCCTGCCACCCTCTGGCATAGTGGAGATACCGCGTTTCGCCAAAGCATCGATCACCGTGCTTTTCCCCGAACCCGGTCCGCCGGTGATTATGAACAAGCGATCAGAATCTGTAGTGTCCATTTCTTCCTCTGGCATTCATGAGCTGACTGCTCACAACATTTCTTCTCAATCTTAAGTATCCAAATTCAGCCGCGACGATATATCCGCCCGAATCGCAGTTGTCCCTGAAGCCTTCCATCGGTACACTCTTCATTCGCCGAGGTGAGCATGGGAAAGCTGGAGATGTTTCTGAGCGGATACAAACAAGCTTCGCGGTTTCGGATTATCCATCTTTGCACTGAACTGGTCCTCGGACTTGGGCTCGCGTCACTCTTGGCGGTGCCGCCCTGTTCAGCGCAGAGTTCAGCGCAGAGTGCAGCACAGAATGACCTGCCTAGCGAAACTCCGGCCGCCGTCACGCCCGTTACCACGAGCTTTGACTACATCAAGCGTGACGTGATGATTCCGATGCGTGATGGCGTGAAGCTGCACACCGTTATCGTTCTACCCAAAGGCGCGAAGAATGCTCCAATGCTGCTCACGCGCACGCCTTACAACGCGACGGCCCAGACCAGTCAAGCCGCCAGCGCGCACCTGGGTCCAACTCTTTATGGCTACGACAACGCGACTGACGTGATTGTCGAAGGCGGCTACATCCGCGTGATCCAGGACGTTCGCGGCAAGTACGGCTCCGAAGGCGATTACGTGATGAACCGCCCGTTGCACGGACCGCTGAATCCCACGCTCGTCGATCACTCCACCGATACCTACGACACCATCGACTGGCTGGTAAAAAATGTTCCCGAGAGCAACGGTAAGGTCGGCATCCTCGGCATTTCTTATGATGGGTTCACAACGCTGATGGCGCTGGTCAATCCGCATCCGGCGCTGAAAGTTGCAGTGCCGATGAATCCCATGGTCGATGGCTGGATGGGCGACGACTGGTTCCACAACGGCGCCTTCCGCGAACAGAACATGCCCTACATCTACGAACAGGAAGCTACTCGCGGGAATGAAGAAAAATGGTGGACCGATCATTTTGACGACTATGACGTTTACATGGATTCCGTTTCCGCGGGAGAACTCGGCCGCCGCCACGGACTCGATCAAGTCGGATTCTGGCGCAAAATTCTTGAGCATCCCAGCTACGATTCCTGGTGGCAGGAACAAGCTATGGACCGCATTCTCGGGTCCCAGCCGCTGAAAGTGCCGACCATGCTGGTCGACAGCCTGTGGGACCAGGAAGATATTTACGGCGCCCCTGCGGTCTACAAAGC
>JBAVUV010000226.1:0-2456 GCA_049696955.1 Candidatus Sulfotelmatobacter sp.
GAGTTTGTCCGTTCCATCTTCGCCACAAGATCAGCCCGCTCCGCCTCCGCAAACGCAGACGCAGCCCACTGCACAGAAGCCGGTCGGAACCGCGGCTGCCGAGCCAACGCATGCCGGCGGCATCGCAGCGTCACAACCCGCGGGCGTGGCCATTGCGCCCGCTAAGCAGCGGCGGACGCGCACCATCGTGATCAGAACAGCCGCGATCATCGGAGCCGCAGTCGCCGTGGGAACCGTGGTCGGTCTAACCGAAGCTACCGGGAGCAAGCCTCCAGGAGCTCATTAGCTTGTACTTTTGCAACTGCTGGGAAATCAGGTTTCAGCATTTGGGAGCGAATTTCCTGTGACGATCGTTAGCTTTTCTGGAATCGATGGTGCCGGCAAGAGTACGCAAATTTCTGCTCTCGAAACGTGGCTGAAAGACTCCGGGCTTAGCACTACTCTTCTCACCTTCTGGGACAATGTCGTCTGTTTCTCTCGCAGCCGCGAGTTCATGAGCCTGAAGGCATTCAAAGGCGATGCCGGCGTCGGCAGCCCGGAAAGGCCTCTGCAGCGCCGCGATAAGAACGTAACCTCGTGGCCCGTTACCGCAACGCGCTTCGGACTCTATTTCGCCGACGCGGTGAATCTCTGTATACGGGTTCGTCAGTCCAGGAGAAGTGGCGCGGACGTTGTCATCTTCGACCGCTATATCTACGACGAGCTCGCGAATCTTCCTCTCGACCGTAAAACCACTGCAATCTTTGCCCGGCTCATATTAAAACTCGTGCCTAAGCCGGACCTCGCCTTGGTGATCGACGCCGACCCGGCTGCCGCGCACGCCCGGAAGCCCGAATACCCTTTGGAATTCGTCCGTCGTAACCGGGAGTCTTACCTCCGTCTGGCCAAACTCTCTGGCACCATGACGGTTGTCGAGCCTGATTCGGTCGAGGCCATGAAAACCAGCGTCAGGAACAAAATGCTGGAAGCGCTCGAACAAAAGCGCCTCCATCTTGCCGAACGACATTCTGCAGTTTCACTTCCAAGTCCAGCCAACATCTCCCCCGGCGAACTCATCGAACCTTGATTGCTCGAAGCTCGGATTTCCTTGCTTCGATTGCCGAAGCGGGGATGGCCCGAGCTAGATCGGCGACGGTTGATCGACGGAGCCCGATCGATGATTGTAGATCGACCCTAAGCCGGAGACTGAATGAAGATTTGTTTGGTTACAACCTTCCCGCCCAGCCAGGGCGGGCTCAGCGAATACGGGCTTCATATTGCGCACGAACTTCAGCGCAATCCGTTCATTCGCCTCACGGTCCTTGCTGACACGCTTCCTTCGCCGGCGCCTGAATTACCGGAATTTACCGTCGAGCGTTGCTGGTCTTTTAACGATGCCGCCAGTTCCGCGCGCATTTTGAATGTGATCCGCAAACAGAAACCCGATGTCGTCTGGTTCAATCTGCTTTTCAGCACCTTCGGGCGCAATCCCCTGATTGCATTTGCCGGACTCGTCACTCCACTGCTTTCGCGGCTCAGCGGTTGCTACACTCACGTCACGCTTCACCATCTCATCGACACCGTGAACCTGCAGGATGCCGGGGTCCGCTATGCTCGCACCTACCGCATGGCCGGAGCCGTGGCGACCCGGATGCTTCTTCTCGCCAACTCGGTCTCCGTGCTTATGCCCGGATATCGCAAGATCCTCCACGAAAAATACGGCCGCGATAACGTGCATCTCCGTTCCCATGGCATTCTGTCCCGCGAGCCTCAATTCCCCGATATGACTCGGCGTGGCAATCCCGAGCACCGCATTCTGGCTTTCGGCAAATGGGGAACCTACAAGCGGCTGGAGTTGATGATTGAATCATTCCAGCGTATTTCGGAAGCTCTACCCAATGTGAAGTTAGTAGTAGCTGGCGGTAACCACCCGCAGGCCGCGGGCTACGTGGAATCGATGAAGAAGAAGTGTGCGGCAAATCCAAAAATCGAATTCACCGGCTATGTTAATGAAGCGGATTTGCCCAATCTTTTCCAAAGCTCTTCTGTCGCGGTCATGCCTTATTCATCGTCAACCGGATGCAGCGGAGTTGCGCACCTGGCTTGCGCCTACGGAGCTCCCATAGTCTGCGCTGATCTGGAAGATTTTCGTCAGATGTCCGATGGCGAGGGAATGGCAATCGAATTTTACAAGCCCGGCGATGCCAGGGACCTGGCGGATTGTCTGATTCGTTTTTTGTCCGATCCCACAAAGCAACAGAACATGGCGGAGCAGAATTTCTCTGCAGCCCTGCGCATGACCATGCCAAACATCGTCCTGAAATATCTGCGCCATTTTGAACTGGAGCAGAGGACTGTTGCTCTGCGGCAAATCACTCGATTCCGCAGGCTGCCCAGTTGGGTTCCTTCGAAGTCGTTCTTGTTAAGACTGATGACCAGCAAGTCTCTCGGTTGGGTACACCGCTCCGCCCTTCATC
>JBAVUV010000227.1:0-9520 GCA_049696955.1 Candidatus Sulfotelmatobacter sp.
GACTCCGTCGCGGAAATTTTCTCTCAGCACAATGCCATTTCCCCGAGCGTGAGCCTGGCAAAAGCGTACAGGGCCCCAATTAAAACGGTTCATTATGGACCTCCTCAGCCACGAATGAAAAGAAATATTTACAATCGACAGACTGGGCGGCAGCGGTGGATCGGAAGCAATGCCAAACAACGCATTTTCAAATCCAGCCAATTTAAGTTAACGATGCCATCGGAAGCAGGGAACTCGGATCATTAACAAATCCGCTGAAGCGAGGAAGGTTCCCCATCAAGCGGCAGAAGGTTCGCTTGCTTGCATCGTAGACGGACCATCCAATTAACTTCTTGGTGCTTCGGGTGAATCCTCAGTGCACCTTAATTAATCATAGGTATTATCCGCGCAACATCGGTAGTTGCAGCAATCACCAGTCGCTCGTTATGGCAAGATCAACAATGGCGAGATCCATGGCAGAGTGGTCGAAACCCTATCCATCCCAGGCGCAGCTGCGCCTCCCAAGTTTATTTCTCAACGCTCTCAAAGCGGCGATCATCGCAACTGACCTGTCCGGAATCGTGATCTATTGGAATCCGTTTGCAGAAAAATTGTACGGATGGTCGCAGGAGGAAGTGCTCGGTCGCAACATCATGGATATTACCGTCAGCTCAGAAACTGAAGAAGAAGCCAGGAAGTACATGGCATCAGTGCTGGCGGGAAATACCTGGGCGGGAGAGTTTCAAGTCCGCTCCAGGAATGGAAGTTTTGTCAGCGCTTTGGTGACGCTCTCCCTGGTAAAGGATGACGACGGCGAGGCCGTGGCCGTAGTCGGCGTGAGCCAGGACGTGGAAGGGCTCAAAGAGATCGAAGGAGCGCTGCGGCGCAGTGAAGAACAATTTCAGGCATTTGCCAATTCGGTGCCGGAACTCTGCTGGATGGCGCATGGCGAGGGCAACGTTTTCTGGCGCAACGAACGCTGGTACGAGTACACGGGATCGAAGCCCGAAGAAATGGAAGGATTGGGCGGCGCGTCCGTGCACGATCCGAAGATTCTGCCGTCGATTCTCGAGCGCTGGAAAGCCTCCATCGAGAGCGGAGACACATTTGAGATGGAGTTTCCGCTTCGCGGCGCGGATGGCAAATTCCGATGGTTTCTAACTCGGATCAGACCGGTTCGAGACCAGGCAGGCAAGATCACGCGCTGGTATGGCACGGCGACGAATATCGATGAGCAACGCCAGCTCCTGGAATCGTTGAGTGAAGCGCGCGACGATCTGGAAAAGCGTGTGCACGAACGGACCGTGGAGTTGCATATCGCGACCGAAAGTTTGCGCGATTTATCCGCGCGCCTGCTGCGCATGCGCGATGACGAACAGAGGCGCCTGGCCCGCGAACTGCATGACAGCGTCGGCCAACTGCTGGCGGCGATCAGCATGAACAATGCGGTGGTATCGGCGGAGTCGACCCGGCTGACTCCGGCAACCGCCAAGTGCGTTGCCGAGAATGCCAGCTTGGTCGACGAGGTCAGCCGCGAGATTCGCACCATCTCGCATTTGCTGCATCCCCCATTGCTTGATGAGGCGGGATTGGCTTCCGCATTGCGCTGGTACACCGAAGGATTCGCCAAGCGCAGCCGGATCGAAGTGAATCTTGAAATACCGTCAGATATGGGACGGATGCCGAACGACGCTGAGATTGCCATGTTCCGCGTGGTGCAGGAATGTCTGACGAACATTCACCGCCATTCAGAAAGCTCCATCGCGACGATACGGCTTCGGCGCCAGGCTGACCGCGTGCTTCTCGAGGTGCAGGATCATGGGAAAGGCATCGCCAAAGAAAAGCTGGAAAAATTTACCCGGACCGGCCGCATCGGCGTGGGCTTCGGTGGCATGCGGGAACGGTTGAGGCAATTGGGAGGCTCGCTTGAGATTCAATCCAGTGAGAGGGGAACTCTGGTGAGCGCCATGCTGCCCTTGGGCGGAGCAGATTCTACAACCTCGTAAGTCGGTTTAAGCCTCGCAAGCTTAAGCCTCGTAAGAAAGTCTAAGCCGCCACGGGAGACTGGGTGAAATACGTATTGCCCTGCAAAACTGCATCGATCGCCGCGAACAGCGACCGCAGATCTGACTTCTTACACAGACCCTTGATGCCAGCCTTTTTAGCCTCTTGCTCAAGTTGACGCGAGGGGTCGATCGTAACCATCAGCACCGGAGCCTCAGGGTGCTGTTCCGTCAATCGCCGCCCGGCTTCCAGACCATCCATTTCAGGCATCACAAAATCCATTAGCGTCACGCTGGGACAATGTTCGCCCCAATGCTCCAAGGCACGGCGGCCATCCTCGGCCTCGCCTACTACCACCCAATCTTCCTGCTTTTCGAGGGCAGTCCTCAGTTGGGAGCGGATCATAGCGTTATCGTCGACCAGGAAAATTCGGACCACGCCGCTCCCTTTCCAAGGGTGAGACACATGGGGCTAAAGCCAATCGCTCACCGATAATGCAAAGTTACTGCGCCGGGGATTTAAAGGCTATACAGCGGGAACCCGATGATGGCAAATGATTTCCGTCGCGAAGGGGGGTGAAAAAGGTGAATTTTATACCAGCCGTCCGGTTAACCGCGGACGCTGATTTTAGAAAACGAAAGCACCGCGCGGGAAGAGATGGGATGTCCCATCGACATCGCCGGTCGAAACGTAGTGAAGATGAGCATCCTCTTAACTTCGGGCAGCAACTCCTGAGAGGCCCCTGGGTCAGAAAGGATCTTGTAGTCCTCCACCCGGCCGTTGGAGTCGACATAGGCCTCGATAACCAGCGACTCGGCATTGATCGAACTCATGGTGCCGAACGCGCTCTGCTGCAATTCCGGCCCGGTATTCAACACCAGGGGTACATCCTGATTATTAGCCTGCAATTGCGGAGGAATGGCGAGAATGGCCGCCACTACGCCGAAAATAAGCAGGGCGCACGCCAATCCCACCGTGGCCGGCACCATGAAGGCGTTCACAGTGTTTTCGAGCCGGACCCGCAACCCTTCATAGCGTGGACGCCGGCTCTGTGCCGCCTCGCGTGAGATAGCCAGGCGCAGTTTAAGCCCCAGATCCGCGGGCACGCGCGGACGGCCCGCGTTCGCCAGCAATTGCTGAGTCTGCCGCAATAACGAAAATTCCTGCGAACACACGGAGCAGCTGTCGAGATGCCGGCGCACCGATTGCATCTCCGTGCCGGTGACAGCGCCATCCAGATAAGGCGATAGCAGTCCCTGCACAATTTCGCAGTTCATCTTCGAGTTCGCCGTCTTCGAGCCCAGCACTCCGGACTTCGTTGCCATATCTTTCATGGCATCACCTCGACCCTTCTACCCCCTCCAGCAACCTGACGCCGCCCATCGCCGGCGTCTTCTTCTTCGGGCACGGTGAGCCCCATTTTTTCACCCACCTCGCGTACGTAGGGCGCCAGGCGCTTCTTCAGCATCTGCCGTCCGCGCGTGATTCTGGACTTCACCGTTCCCAGCGAGATTTGCAAAATTTCCGCAATCTCTTCGTAAGACATTTCTTCCAGATCGCGCAGAATCAGCGAGGTGCGGTAAGGCTCCGCAACCCGGCGTAGTTCCGCGTCCACCCGCTGTTGCAACTCATGCTGCGCAACATTGTCGAAGGGCGACTCGTGCCGATCGGTGAGCGCATTCTGCATCGCCTCATCGCCGTTCGACACTCCTTCCGATTCCGCCGGCTCGATCGAAGTCTCCTGCGCCTTGTGCCGGAACCACCAGCGTTTTCGATTCGCCGCTTCATGCAGCGCGATGCGGTAAATCCAGGTCTTCAGGCTGGACTCGCCGTGAAAATGTTTCATGCCGCGAAACACCTTCAGGAAAACTTCCTGCGTAGTATCAGCGGCGTCCGCCGGATCGCTGACCATGCGGTAGACGAGCCCATAAACCGGACGCTGAAACTCGCCCACCAGCCAGGTATAGGCCACTTCCGACCCAGCTTTCAGATCCGCCACGATCGCGGCTTCTTCCGCCCGTGCTCCGATCGCGCTTGCTAAATCTCCCAAGGTGGTTGCTCCCGCCATAATGCAGGCGTCCTCTTGATTATAGGATTTTCCACCCCATCCTGAACCGAAAAATTATCTCCCAGCCGATCGGTAAGCTGCTCGTAAGCTGAATTGCACGCTCAATCGCATGCTTAATAGGCACTTCTAATAACGATAGACTCCAGCCATGAGCGCTAAGTTCCCGCGACTTATTCACAGCTAGTAAACAGAAGGGGTAACCAAAGAGCGGAATTTTGCTCTTGCTTGGACGCGGAGCGTACGCCGTTATCCCTATTCGTTTCTTAGGCTGGCAGGTCTAGCAAGCAACCGGAGGAACGAACGGCGCGGTATCTCCCTTCAAATCACACCTTGGGCAAACAGGCAAAGGGAGGGTCCAGATCTTCCCACCCAGCGATAAGAAGGTCGTCTCCAGGTGCAACAATTCAGACCCGCATTTAAAGCACTGCGTGCGGGATGGCTGCGCAGCCAGAGAGTCAAAAAGGCTTTCAACGGCGCCGTGGTGTTTTGGTGGCTGCATATTCTCACCTGGATTCGATCGTAGCCCCAAGCCCAAAATGGTACTGTTCAATACTGCTCATATTGTACGGTACCGTACATACCAATGTCATTGCGCGAATATCATCGCGCTTATCGAACGCGCCATTCCGGAAATGCGCTGGAAAGTCAGCAAGGAATACTCAAGCGATAGTTCTTCGGGCTTGTAGCGAGGGGATCTTCTCGAGAATCCCTTCCAGTGCGGTCAGCAGCTTTTCCGATCCTTTGTCGAGTTCGAGGGCGGACTTTTCCAGGAAGGCCATAGCTCCATCCTCCCGCAGCCGGGCGGCATTCTTTTCCGACATGCCGGTCATGACGACGACAGGAATCGACTGTGTGGCGGGGTCCAGTTTCAGCGCCTTCAGCACGTCAGGCCCGCTCATCTTCGGCAATAGCATGTCGAGCAGGATCAAGTCCGGCAGGTTCTCATGTGCCAGACGCAAGGCTTCGTCGCCATCAGCCACACTGCTCATCTGGTAGCCAGCCCGGGTCAGGGCGCGCTCCGTGGCGAGCCTGAGGAATTTGCTGTCCTCAACCAGCAGAATGCGGATCATGTTGCCGCTGACGTTTGCATTTTCCATCATAAGCACGACTGCGAAGCCTGGAACGCAAGCATCGCTAGCTTACAGGTCTATCGGCAGACGCGGATAAATAAGGAGTGCCAACGATGTTACTTAAGGAGGAGGTTACTTAAAGAGCGCTGTTAGAAGACCGCGGAAAGAACGGTAAAAGGGCGTACTAAGTTCGCGAGAAGACTACGGCATTTGCCGTATTGTTTCGTTCGTTGACGTCGGCTAATCTCACAACTGAAAGATCGTGAGGGTGACAGAACCCTCGAGGGTAGTCATAGGTTAGTGTCAGTGTTGACATTCCGACCTTCTCGACTGCCCCTTTTTTTGTGCTTCCTTTCTTATGCTTTAAGGATCATCCCCCGATTTCTTCGCTGACCATCCAGCCCCGCTCTTCAAGTCAACTCCCGCGCTAACTTCTCTCGTTGCCTTTATCATGGCAGGGTTATAGATATCCCCTCTATGAAAGATCAATTCGCCCTTGCCGAAACCGCCGCGCAATCCATCCTGCAACGCACCTCTCTACGACCCCGCATCGGCTTGGTGCTCGGATCAGGCCTCGGCGGATTCGCCGACTCTTTAACCGACGCCGCGCGAATCCCATTTCACGAAATCCCCGCCTTCCCGCGATCGACCGCGATTGGCCATGCCGGACAAATGGTGATCGGTAACGCGGGCACGACTCCTGTAGCCGTGATGCAAGGCCGTGTCCATCTCTACGAGGGCTATTCGCCGCACCAAGTCGCCTTCCCCATGCGCGTTTTCGGACGCATGGGTATTCGCTCCGTCATCCTCACCAACGCAGCCGGCGGCATCAATTTAAATTATCAACAAGGCGCGCTGGTCCTCATCCGCGACCACATCAATCTGCAGGGAACCAATCCGCTGGCGGGCCCGAATGATGACCGCTTCGGCGTCCGCTTTCCCGACATGACTCACGCTTACGCGAAAGACTATCGCGCCTTAGCCAAAGAAGAAGCAGCCAAACTTGGAATGAATCTGCATGAAGGCGTTTACGCCGCCCTGCTCGGCCCCAGCTACGAAACTCCCGCGGAAATAAATTATCTGCGAATCATCGGCGCCGACCTGGTCGGAATGTCGACCGCCTTCGAGGTGATCGCAGCGCGTCACCTGGGAATCAAAGTCCTGGCCATCTCCTGCGTTACGAATATGGCCGCCGGAATTCTCGACCAGCCGCTCTCTCACCAGGAAGTGATGGAAACCGGCGAGCGCGTCAAGTCCAGCTTCGAAGCGCTGTTGCGCGCAGTGTTGCCGCGCATTGAAAGATCGATTGAAAGATCGGAAGTCTGATACTCATTCCGTTTTGAGTGGTCATCCCGAGCGCAGCGAGGGACCTTGGTTCTTCCCTCCGCTACCAGTATTGCCGAAGTAGGCAAACACCAAGATCCCTCGCTGCGCTCGGGATGACAAGCGGTTCTTGAGCCTGATCTCTCTTCAGTGTCACCGTCCAGCCCGCGGCACACTGAACTCCACCGGCGGCTTCACCCCATACACCGCCGCAAAGCTCCCCTGATTCACCGCCAGCGCAAAACGCCCCCGCGAGTCTATATATAAAAGCGGCTGCCCCAGCGCCACATCGCTGAACGTCCGCACAAACTTGATCTTCATTTCCTTGTCGCCAATCCTCACCGGAACTTCCTGCCCGCGCTGGTAGCCAAGCTTCAAAAAATCCTCCGCTGCCAGATTCGTCACCAGATTGCCAAACGGACCATCCGTCGCAATCACCTCCGCCGACGCTCCATGCTCATCCACTCGCGCCGTCTTCAACTCCAGCCGCACCAGCGAAGCCACCGGCACCTCCGGCCCCGCCTTCGTCCAATCGTCGCCCCGCGCCACATGCGCTCCCGCCGGAGAGAAAATATCGCGTCCATGAAATGTCGATGACATCTTCGTGCCAATCATCCAATCCGGATTCGTCACCTCATGCACACCCTCAATCCCGTCCCGCTGCTCCACCAGCGTGAGCAGTCCATTATCCGGCAGCACAAAATATTGCCCGCGCTTCGACTTGGCCACAATCGCCTTTCGCGTGCTGCCCACCGTGGGATCAATCACCACCACAAAAACCGTTCCCGCCGGAAAATAAGGCGTCGCTCCATACAAAAACCGCGCCCCGTCAAGAATCGAAAACGGTGTCACCTCATGCGTAAGATCGACGATGCGCACATCCGGCACGATCGAATACATCACGCCCTTGCACAGCGCCACCGAATCGTCCACCACCCCAAAGTCCGTCATAAAAACAATGGTCTGTGGATACTTCTCCGTCTGCGCCTGAGTGAGCACCGGCAGCGCCAGCATCACGAATGCGATGGCCCACAGGAAGAAGGGAAGGGCACGACTTTCAGTCGTGCCGTTACGGCCTGAAAAAGCTGTGGGCTTCAGCCCCTGCCGGAGCTTGCCGGAGCACGCGTTGCGCGGGCATGAACAATTCATGAACTAATTCTCCTTGACTCGGAACAAATCATGGTCTGCAAGAATACCGGGATTTGCCCGCATGCGGCAATCCGCCTCCCGCATCTATAATGTCCAGTTGGTTCATCGCACGACCGCAAGGAGGTCTTATGCCGGAAACTATCCCCGAAAAATATCGTGATCTATTTCAGAAACGCGCCTTCGCCAGCCTCGGCACCCTGATGCCCGACGGCCGCCCGCAAGTCACGCCCGTATGGGTCGACTTCGACGGCGAGCACGTAATCTTCAACTCCGCCAAAGGACGCCAGAAGGATAAAAACGTTCGCCGCGATCCGCGCGTAGCCTTGGCCCTCCTCGATCCCGAAAATCCTTACCGCTATCTGGAAATCCGCGGCCGTGTCGTCGAGATCACCGAAGACGGCGCCAGCGCACACATCGACAAGATGGCCAAGAAATATCTCGGCGTCGATAAATATCCTTACGGCCAGCCCGGCGAAGTGCGCGTGATCTACAAAATCAAGCCCGAGCACACCACCGTAATGGGTTAATGCCGTGTAAGCAGCCTTGAAAGCGCGCGGCTTCAGCCGCGCTGTGCGGCCGAATACCCCTGCACCTCCGGCCGCAGCTCTCTTTGGATTTCGGGTGGCGCAGCGCTTTCAGCGCTGCGACCAAATAACGATTTGCCTGTGGGCTTTAGCCCCTGAGGGACTGCCAATTCACACCTACAACCTCTGCTTCCTCGGCTTCGGCAACGTCAACCGCACGCTTCTGCAACTCCTGCTCGATCGCGAACAAGAACTCCGCGAGCGCGACGGAATTACATTTCGCGTCACCGGAATCGCCAGCCGCCGCCTGGGATGGATCGCCAACGCCGATGGCTTGGACATTCCAGATTGTGTGGAGCGCGCGCCCTCGCGCGCTAAGCACTGCGCCGCTTCAGACCTAACCAACGCCCGCACCTGGCTCTCCGCCGCCCGCGCCGACGTTCTCTTCGAAGCCACGTCCCTCAACGTCGATAACGGCCAGCCCGCCATCGATCACATCCGCGCCGCCCTCCAGCACGGAGCCCACGCCATCACCGCCAATAAAGGACCCATCGTCCACGCCTACCGCGACCTCCGCGATCTGGCCGCCGCGAAAAGCAAACGCTTCCTCTTCGAATCCACCGTAATGGACGGCGTCCCCATCTTCTCTTTCTTCGACCAACTTCCCGCAATTCGCCTGCATGGATTTCACGGCATCCTGAATTCCACCACGAACGTCATCCTCACCGAAATGGAAAACGGCCTCACCTTCGACAAGTCGTTAAAAAAAGCCCAATCCCTCGGCATCGCCGAAACCGACGCCACCCACGACATCGATGGCTGGGACGCCGCCGTAAAAACCGCCGCGCTGATCACGGTGCTGATGGATTTTCCAATAAAGTTAGAAGAAATCCAGCGGGAAGGAATTCGCGGCTTGAGCGCGGAAGCCGTCCGCGCCGCAAAAAAAGAAGCCCGCCCCTACAAACTAATCTGCCGCGCAAATAAGACAGAGAAGGGAATCGAAGCCACAGTCCGCCCCGAACAAATCCCGCAAACCAATCCCATGTCGCAAATCACCGGCACCTCGTCCTACATCTATTTCAAAACCGACATCTTCCCCGGCCTAGCCATCACCGAAGAAAATCCCGGCTTGTTCGCAACGGCCTACGGGATGCTAGCGGATTTTGTGCGGGCTGTTTCTTGACTTGCTAAACCCGTGCTTCAGACGTAGCGTCCGAAGGACGCCCGAAAATAGCCCGGCGTTTCAACGCCGGGCTACTATCAATCGTCCTTCGGACGTTCCTCCCGTGATAAAACTAAATCGGACCCATGCCCACTACTGAAACCACCCCCGCCGCCCTCGATCTCCACCACATCCGCGCCCAATTCCCCGCGCTCTCCCAACCCGTCAACAACCACCCCGC
>JBAVUV010000228.1:0-1508 GCA_049696955.1 Candidatus Sulfotelmatobacter sp.
CGGGAGCATCACTCTGCAGGGCCTCGCAGCGGTCGTAGGCGCGCTCCTGCCCGAGAATACGATCGTAGTGGATGAATCCATGACTTCGGGACGAGGAATGATGGCCGCCACGAGAGCCGCTCCTCCACACGACTGGCTCGGCAACACAGGCGGATCGATTGGGATCGCTTTACCTCTGTCTGTGGGTGCGGCAGTGGCGTGCCCGGATCGTCGAGTATTGTGCCTGACCGCAGATGGCAGCGCGATGTATACGTTACAGGCGTTGTGGACGATGGCTCGCGAAGGGCTCAGGATCACGACGGTGGTTTTCGCCAATCGCGAATACGCAGTCCTCAAGCGTGAATTTTCTTATCTGGATGCGGGGAATCCCGGCCCACAGGCTTTAGACATGTTCGAGATCGGGCGTCCGGATCTCGACTGGGTGCATCTGGCGCGGGGCATGGGTGTCCCGGCAACACGCGTAAATTCGTTGGAGGGTTTTGCGAAAGCTCTTCGCGACGGATTTGAGAGCGAAGGTCCTGCCCTGATCGAGGTTCCCCTATAGGCTGGACGTTCCCGATTTCTTCAATGGGACGGAAGATGTTCCAGCATCTTCGCAAGTTCGGCTTTGATAACTTTTCCTGTAGGCGTCAGCGGCAACGCGCCAACGAAGAAAATCTGTGAGGGACGTTTGTATTGGGCCAGATTCCGAGCGGCATGTTCCGCCAGGTCTGCAGCTGTTAGGACCGTATTCGGCAACAGCTGAATAAAAGCGATGACTTCTTCGTCTCCGTCGATCGTGCGGCCGATCACTCCCGACTGCACAACCGCAGGATGTGCATTCAAAACTGCTTCAACTTCGGCGGGATAGACATTGAAGCCGCGGCGGACGATCAAGTCCTTGGTTCGGCCAACGATGAACAGATTTTCGTCTTCCAGGCGGGCAAGATCGCGTGTGTTGAACCATCCTTCGCCGTCGATGGCGGCGGCTGTTTCCTCAGGGGCATGATAGTAGCCCTTCATCACGTTCGGTCCGCGCACCCATAGTTCTCCAGCTTCTCCGCTGGCCACGGGTTTGCGGTCGGCGCCCACCAACTTGATTTCAACTCCCGGAAACGGGGGGCCGATCGACGCATCGGCGCGAGGAGCGTTTACCCGGGTTTGAGCAATCGTCGGGGAGCATTCCGTCACCCCGTAACCGTTGTGAAGCGGCATACCAAAAAGGCTTTCTGTCGCTGATTTAGTGCCAGGGTGGAGCTGAGCACCGGAAGAAGAGATGATTCGGAGCGCCGGGAATTTCAGCGATGAGATCCCTCTGAATTTTGCGTATTGAAGGATTTGGTTGAACATAGCTGGGGCGCCGAGCATTACGGTCAACCGCTCCCTGTCGAGGGTTAACCGGGCGTTCATGGGATCAAAACGCGCCGAGAGACAAAGGGATGCTCCACTGAGCAGCGAACCTAACAAAACCACTGAGAGTCCGACGGCGTGAGATATGGGCAGAATGCCGTAGAGACGATCATCAGGGG
>JBAVUV010000229.1:0-1870 GCA_049696955.1 Candidatus Sulfotelmatobacter sp.
GCGTAGTTCCCTCCTCAGTGGTGCCCTGCAGAGTAGTCCGGCATCGCCGCAAAGCGGGTCACCATGTTGATTTTCTGTCCCGGCATCAAGACAAGAGGCAATCTCCGGGGGTGCTCCTTTTTCAACATCCAATTATTCTTTGCGTGGTACACTTGCGCGAGCGTCCGAAGGTATCCCCGGGAGAGTTGGTCTCAAATCGTATTGACGGTTGAGGTCATCAACGATTTGCCCCATCTAGGGCACTATGAAAGCAGAACGACTTGGGAGGACAGGAATGTCCGCTCGATGCATCGGTGTCGAGTCGGTGCCCCTGCGTTTGTTGACGGCCGTCTTCGTTCTTACCTCCGCCGTCGTTAGCATCGGAGGTAGATGATGGAAATCGCCTCTGGTAGTCCCGCGCGGAACATCCCGAATCTGAGATCGCTTTTCCGCAACGTCGTTTTGGTGTGCTTCGTTGCCATCCTTTCGTACGCGGCTTCCGCGCTAGGGGCCGAACTGGTGCTAAATCCCCAAATGCTGTCGCCGCTTTGGCCCGGTTGCGTGCTTCTGGTGTCGGTGTTGCTGCTGGTTTCAAGAAAGAAATGGCCGATCCTAATCGTAACGGCCCTTGCTATGTTTTTCTTCTACGACCGGCGTCACGGAGCGTCGGCGAGCACGGCTACTTGGCTGATTTTGGCCGACACCGTAGAAGTGCTCACTGCGGTATTGTGTCTGAGCTATTTTTTCGAGGGTTTACCTCGGCTAAATAGCGTAAAGGCGCTGGCTAAGTTTTCATTCTTCGCGGTGATCCTGGCACCAGCGGCGGGAGCGTGTGTCGGCGCGCTTGCCGTCCCAGGGAGCTATTGGATGAATTGGAGGACGAGCTTCTTTTCGGAGGCTCTGGGGTTCCTCACTCTGATGCCTGCCATTTTTGGATGGGTTGGCAAGAGATCGCCTGGGAGCCGCAGGTCGCGTGCTCATTACCTGGAAGGCGCGGCACTGATCGCTGGGTTGGTCGTGTTCGGATACATCACGCTCGTCGCTCCTGGTAACGCCAGCCCACCTGCGCTGCTCTATTCCCTCGTGCCGTTTATGTTTTGGTCGGCCTTACGTTTCGGTTCCACCGGGGTCAGCACTTCGGTGGTTTTACTTGCGGTTCTCTCGATTTGGGGCGCAACCCATGGCCGAGGTCCCTTCAGCGATCCACAACCCATCAATAACGTGTTGTCGCTGCAGCTCTTCTTATTTTTCGCGGCGGCACCGTTTATGGTGCTCGCAGTGCTTGTGGAAGAGCGCAGGTGGGCCGCGGAGGAACTCAAGGAAAGCGAGGCAAAATTCGGGAGTGTCTTCCGGGATGCCGGGATAGCAATGGCGATTGTTTCACCGGAAGGCCATTTTCTTGCAGGCAATGACGCATTTTGCAGGTTCATCGGATATACGGAAGAGGAACTTATCGGCAAGACGGTCCAATCCGTCACGCATCCGGACGACTGGCGGATGTTTTCGCAGAGGTTGGATCAAAGTCTCACGGACGGAGGCAGCTTCCAGGGGGTGGAGAAGCGCTGTCTGCACAAAAGCGGGAATGTGCGGTACGCGGAGTGCAGCGCTTCGTTGATCCGCGATGCACACGGGAAGGGTCAGTACTTTATTGCCGAGGTGATAGATATCACCGATCGTAAGCGCGCAGACCAGATCCTGCTCGAGAGTGAACAACGCTTTCGTCTGGTCGCAAACTCAGCTCCCGTGCTGATCTGGATGTCCGGACCCGACAAGCTGTGCACTTTCTTTAATAAGGGCTGGCTGGATTTCACCGGTCGCACTCTTGAACAGGAAATGGGGAAAGGCTGGGAGGCGGGGGTGCATCCGGAAGACCTGGAACGCTGTCTTGGCA
>JBAVUV010000230.1:0-3348 GCA_049696955.1 Candidatus Sulfotelmatobacter sp.
TGGGGCGCGATGGCCTTACGCCTGGCCATGCTCGCCATTCTCTCTTTGCCGGTGCTGGGTCTCTGGACCTTTCTCTGGGACCGATCGCCCGCGCTAACCCGGACCTTTCGCCTGTTTACCGTTCTCATCGCCATGCTGGTGCTGGGTGCATTCGTGTTCGTGCGCCAGTATCTTCAGGACCGGGCTCTGATCCACTTGCTGGAAAATTCGCGCCGCAGCTTCGAGAATGAGCAACGCTTGCAGAGCCACCTGGTGCAGAGAGAAAAATTGGCTTCGCTGGGCCAGTTGGTTGCCGGTGCGGCAAACGAAATCGAACAGCCTCTAACCGCGATCATGAGCTCTTCGGAGACTTTGTGGTCGAATCACCGCTTGACCAGCGAGCAGGATACGTTAGTACGCAAAATTGTCCATCACTCGCAGCGAACCCGGGAACTCATATCGAACCTTCTGAGCTTCGCGCAACAAAGCTCTGGAGAAAAAACCATGGTGGACGTATGCATGCTGCTGCAGCGCAGCGTGCAGATGCGCGAACTGCAACGGCACGATCAGAAAGTCCGCATCGAAACTTCGTTCAATCCTGACGTGCCGAAAGTCTGGGGCGACGGTCACCGGTTGTTCCAGGTGTTCGTCCAAATCGTCGAGAATGCCGTGGACGCGGTGGAGGATGTTGGCGGTGGTCTCATCCGGGTCAGTGCCGAGGTTCGCGGCGATCAAGTGGTACTGCAGTTTTCTGATAGCGGCCCGGGCATCAAAGAGCCGCATCGCGTATTCGATCCCTTCTATACCACCAAGCCCATCGGCAAAGGTACCGGCCTGGGATTGAGTGCCGTCTACGGCGTGGTGCAGGATCACAAAGGTCTAATCACTTGTCAGAACAAAACTGAGGGCGGAGCCTTGTTCGTGCTCGTGCTGCCGATTGCTGGCCAAAATGCGATCCGCGCCGTGGCGGCAGCTCACTCCTGAACGCGGTTGCCGCTTCACATCTTCGAGACGTCAATCCTGTAACATAAATTCCGATGTCTGAACCGCTGGTCCACCACTCCGCGCGGGTACTCGAGTTCGACCCTCTTCGCGAACTTCTGCAAGGCTACGCATCTTCGCCCTTAGGGAAGGCGAGAGTAGCGGCTCTCGCGCCGTCGGTCGACGCCGCCTGGATCGAGGAGCAGCAAGCTTTAACCCAGGAAGTTCGGGAATTTCGCCGCGTTGGCGGAAGCTTCGATTTTTCCGGTCTGCTCGACATTACAAAATTGGTGGAGAAGTCTCGCATCAGCGGAGCCGTGCTTGAGACCACAGACATCCGTGATGTTGTGCTGCTGGTGGATCGGGCCGCCGAATGGCGCGAGATTGCGTTGCATCCTCCCGCGAACATGCGAACGGAGTGGCGGCGAACCCAAACGCTTTCGGAAAACATCCCCGATTTCACTGAGTTCCTCCGATTTTTTCGCAACAAAATCCAGCCCGATGGAACTCTCGAAGATCGCGCTTCGCCCGAGCTCTCGAGAATTCGCCGCGAGATTGAAAAGCAAAAGCGGGTCATTCAGGAATCGCTTCGCGGATATTTGCGCAAGCTCGCCGAAGGTGGCGCAGCGCAGGATGAACTGGTGACGATCCGGGGCGAGCGCTTTGTCATCCCGGTGAAGATCGAACAGAAGCGGCGCGTGCAAGGTGTGGTACACGGCGCCAGCTCCAGCGGCCAAACCGTTTTTGTAGAGCCGTTGGAGACGATCGAACAAAACAACGAACTGGTTCGCCTGCTTGACGAAGAGTTGGCCGAAGTTCACCGCATCCTGCTCGAAATGACACGCCGCATCGGCGAAGAGGCGGACGGAATCCTCGCGTCCGCGTCGGCGCTGAGTGAACTGGAATTGCAATTCGCCAAAGCCCGCTTCGCCGAAGACTACAACTGCGTAGTCGTGAACTTGAGCACGCCCGCCGCAAGCCAGCAAGATCCAAGTGGGGACAGCCGCCCTCGGCTGCCTGCCCTGAGTGCAGTCGAAGGGTCCGCGAGCGAAGCTCGCCTGCTTCTCCACAACGCCCGACACCCGCTGCTGGAGCGGAATCTGAAGCTCAAGCACGCGGCCGTTGTTCCCATCACAGTCGAGCTCGAAGGCAACCGCCGCCAGTTAGTCATCACCGGGCCCAACACCGGCGGCAAAACAGTAACCCTCAAAACCATCGGTCTGCTGGCCTTAATGGCCCAGTCGGGACTTCCAGTCCCCGCCGATCGCGCCGAAATGCCGGTATTCGACGCGGTTCTAGCCGATATCGGCGACTATCAATCCATCGAGCAGAATCTCTCCACATTTTCCGCGCACGTCACCAACATCGATTTCATTTCGCGCACTGCGACTCCTCAGTCACTGGTGTTGCTCGATGAATTAGGCTCGGCCACAGATCCCGAAGAAGGCGCCGCACTGGCGGTGGCGATCGCGTCGTACTTCGGACGAATCGGCTGCATGACTGTGATCTCAACTCATCACACCTCGTTGAAAGTTTATGGCGCGAATACTTTGGGAGTGATCAACGCTTCGGTGGGCTTCGACGAAAGCACTCTGCAGCCCACTTACGAATTGAAAATCGGCGTGCCCGGAGCATCGGCCGGAATCAACATCGCGCAGCGATTAGGACTAAATCCCGCAATCATCGAAGCCGCGCGAGCGCGGCCGGGAACGCAGGCGCGCGATGTCGGCGAATTTCTCGACAGACTCCATGCCAGCTTGCGTGAGGCAGAAAACGACCGGCTCCGGCTGCAGACCCGTGAACAGGAATTAGAAAAAGAAAAAACGCGTCTGGCCCTCGAAGGAAAAAAGGAACAGCAAACCAAGATCCGCGAAATGGAAAAGAAGCTGGAGAGCGTGCTGCGCGACTTCGAATATCAGGCGCGCGAATCGGTGAATGCAATTCAGGACAAAGCTGCAGCGCAGAAAGTGGCGAAAGATGCCGAGCGCCGTGTAGCCAGGCTGCGCCGCGAATTCCGCGACCAGTTCGATTCCACCGTGGTCGCCCACGCCAGCGGCGCCGATCAGGGGGATCCGCACGCCGAGCCGCAGGTCGTGAAGTACGTTTCCCAGGGGGACACCGTAAAATTGAAGTCTACCGGCCGTGCGGCAACCGTCCTGCGCAAGCTGGACGATTCTCACTTCGAAGTGTCGGTAGGCGCGATGAAGATGAAGATCGCTCGTGATGATATTGCCGCGGTGATTTCTGGCGCTCGATCGGCGGATTCTCCCGTGAAGGCGGCGCGTGCGCGGGGAATTTCCGTCTCGCTCGAAAACGAAGGCCAAAATGCGCCCTCGGAAATCAACGTTATCGGCTTCAATGTAGACGATGCTACTCGCGAAGTGCAAA
>JBAVUV010000231.1:0-10823 GCA_049696955.1 Candidatus Sulfotelmatobacter sp.
GACCCACCGTGCTGGCTGCCCCCACCAATAAAGGTTTCGACCGCGCAGCGTACATCATTCCTTTTGCGGCATTAATCATGGGCTTCGGTTTAATCGTGCTTGTCATTCGCGCTTGGAAAAATCGTCCCGCTCCCGCACTTGCCGATGGACTTCGTCCCGTCCGCGGCGCCGAACTTGAACAGTTTCGCGACCAGGCCCGCAAGGAGACTGATTTATGATCTGGCTCCTCTGCGGCCTGATGTTCGTTGCATCTTTCGTTTATGTTTTCTATCTGCCGGGAAGACTTTTTCTGGGACCGGAGAAAACTCGCGCCGGTTATCTGCGCGAACGTAAAGATGCCGTCTACGAAAACCTGCGCGATCTCAACTTCGAGTACAAGGCGGGCAAGGTTCCCGACACGGACTACGCGTCGCTGAAAACTTCGCTGCAGGATGAAGCCGCCACTATCCTGGCCGAGATTTCCCGTCTGGAAGCAAAACCTGCGCCGGCAGCCCGGAAAACAAGGCTCTGAAAGGAACACAGACTTTGAAATCTCCATCCCCTGTTATCCAGCGCAAGGCCGTTATTCTGCTCGCGCTCGTCGCCCTGCTCACGTCCTTCGCCGCGTCCCAAACCCTCACCGGTACGGTAAAGAACGCCACCACGGGCAAGCCGGCTGCGGGAGACGAAGTCGTCCTGCTCAAGCTGGGCCAAGGCATGGAAGAAGCCGGCCGCACCAAAACGGATGCCAAGGGCCAGTTCAGTTTCAGGCTCGACGACGCACAAACTCCTCATCTGGTTCGAGCCATCCATGAGGACGTCACCTACCACCGCATGGCGCCTCCGGGAACAACTTCCGTGGCGGTCGACGTTTATGACGTCGCCAAAAAAGTTGATGGCATCGAAGTCATTGCCGATATCATGCGCATCCAGTCGCAGCAAGGCCAGATCGCAGTCACTCGCGAGTTCGGAGTGCAGAATACTTCCAATCCGCCGCGCACGCAGATGAACGAGCATAATCTGGAATTCAACGTTCCTGACGGGGCGCAGATTATTCAGGAATCGGGCACGGCCACCACCGAAGGCGGCAACCCGCTGAAGTCCGCTCCCGTCCCTGAAGGCGAGAAGAATCGCTACTCGTTCATCTTTCCCCTGCGTCCGGGATTGACGCGCTTTGAAGTGTCGTACCAAATGCCGTACAGCGGCAGTGCAAATTTTGATCCCAAGTCTCTCTATCCTCTGGAACACTTTGTCGTGATGGTACCCAAGGCGATGCAGTTCACTGCGGCCTCCAGTTCGACGGGCTTCAAAATGATCAATTATCCGAACGAGCCCGACGCCAGCGTCCAGGTCGCATCGAACACCCGGCCCGGCCAGAACCTTGCTTTCAAGGTCTCCGGAGAAGGCATGCTCGAAAGCCAGCAGGAAGGCGGCGCTCAAGGCGGCGGTGAAGGTGAGCAAAGCTCTGCGCCCGGACCTGGCGCATCCCAGTCCAGCAGCCGTCCCGGTGGGGGATTGGGACCACCGATTGATGCGCCCGATCCATTGCAAAGGTATCGCTGGTGGATTTTAGGTGGGTTCGCCACAGTCCTTCTGATCGGCGGTTTCTACGTGGCATCGCGCCAACAGTCCGCCGCACGCGCCTTGAAGCGCCAAAAGATGGGTCTTTCCCCGCAAGCCGCAATGCAAGAGGAAGACGACTACGAGCCTGCCAACGTCGCCGCTGTGGGATCCACTCGCGCGCAAACTTCAGCGCGCCCCACTTCCATGCTGATGGAAGGAATTAAGGAAGAGCTTTTCCAGCTTGAGGTCGAACGCAAGCAAGGCGAAATCTCCCAGGCGGAATATGACAAAGCCAAGGCGGCGCTCGACCAAACCCTGGAACGGGCTTTGAAGCGCGAAGCGCAGAAAGCCTGAATTAGTCTTCACCATGCTTTAATACCGCGCCATGCTTTAATACCGCATGGCTTACTCATGGTTCATACTCCTGCTGATCATTGCAGGAACGGTATTTTTCTTATTGCTGCTGCAAGGCACATCGTTCGGTAAGGTGATTCACGAACGAATTCCCGATCGGCCCCGGCGGCGCCTGTTTGTGGCTTCCGTAAGTTTCTTTCTCACCTTCGCCGGGGTGCGTGCCGTAGTTTACGCCGTTCTGCATGACATTCCGCCGTTTCATTTTATAGAGCGTGGTGGACGGCACATTCATCATCTGGTTTTCGGAATCCTCATCCTTCTCCTCGTCGGCTACGGATGGCTGGCTGATATCGGTACCGGAGAAGACGAGTCGTCGATTCTTCTCAGCCGGCTGATGGCGATTCTCTACGGTGTAGGCGCCGCGCTCACGCTCGACGAATTCGCTCTCTGGCTGAACCTGCGCGACGTCTACTGGTCGGCCGAAGGAAGGTCGAGCATCGACGCCATCATTCTCTTCGGAGCGTTCTTATCCGCGAGCGCATGGGGAGCTCCGCTGTTTCAATCAGGCCATAAAAGAAAAGCTGGCTGAATCTCACTGGATCCGCTTGCAGTCAACTCCTCGATGGGCTCGGCACCGCACCGCAATCGGGCGATCTCACTACCGCGCAACAGGCCTACAGTTCGCTGGTGCAGCAATTCCAACAATCTTCGCAGAGCAGCGGAGCCGCGAGCCAGCCTGCAACTCAGACCGATTCGAGCGGCGTCTCGATCAGCGCTTAGTTCGTCGGCGGTTTTTTCGCTCGCGGGCATCTGTCAGCAGCGAAGACATACCTCGCGGGCTTAGTTCCGGCTCTTTTGCAGCCGGACTTCATCTAATTTGCCAGCTGATGTAAGCTTATGCCGTTGCTTAAGGAGGAGGCTCCCATGGTAAACAACGGTCCGGTTGCGGTTGCGCACCGCAGTTCGATGTTGTCGATTTTGTGGGGCGTTTTGCTGATTATCTTTGGCATGATGGCGATCGGCTCGCCAATGCTCGCTGCGGTGGCGGTCAATGTGGTCATCGCATGGCTGATCGTTCTGGCGGGGGTAGTCCATATCATTCTTGCTTTTCACCGGCAGGGGGCGGGCAGCGTGATCTGGAAACTGCTCGTCGGAGTTGCGTATCTCTGCTTCGGTGGATATTTGCTGCTGCACCCGGTACTGGGTGTAACGTCGCTTACGCTCGCGTTGGCATTACTGTTCGTGATTGAAGGCATCTTGAATCTAGTGCTTTTTTTCAAGATGCGTCCACTGCACGGTTCAACCTGGGTTCTGGTCGATGGAATCATCACGATATTGCTGGGTTTACTGATCTATATGCAATGGCCATCGAGTTCGGTCTGGGCTATCGGCACTCTGGTGGGCATAAGCATGATCTTCAGCGGCGTTGCCCGGATCGCGATGTCGCTGGCATTGCGCCGGGCAATAACGGAGACGCCGAGCCGGCTGGCGGCTTAGAGCCTTTCAACTTTCCCAGGACTACTTCGCGGTTGGTGCTCTGGTGCCCGTGAAGTCGGCGGTGCCAACCTTGACCACCGTGCCGTGAGGCTTGGTCTGGGTTGCGTCCGACTTGTTTGCGGTCTTGTCGGCTGAATCGCTTTCTGCCGAATCGGGCCGAGGCTTCTCGGTCCAAACCCCGTATACGCGACCGTCCAATGCGGCAATGCCGGAGTAATCGCCAAAGAAAACTCCTTCGGCCTCGAACGGCTCCGTAGTCCAGGCGTAATTCTGAAAGCTGGCTCCGCCATCGCTTGAGCGTGCCAATGTCACCGTCTGCTTTCGATTCTTGGGGTCTCCGCGGCGGTCATAAAAAATCACATTAGCCGCGCCATCGGTCGGATCCACCGCGAGCCATTGAAAAAATTGGTCCGCTCCGTCGTGGACAGGATCGTTATTCACTCGTACCGGCGCGCTCCATTTTTTCCCGCCATCGCTAGAGGTCGAACAGAAGACATCGAGATCGCCATTGCGATAATCCGTCCAAGTCACATAAAGGCGCCGGCTTTTCGGATCGATTGCAATCTGCGGAAAGCCGTTTGCCCGCTGCAGCGTATCAACGGCAAACATAATGGGAGCAGTATGGATGACGGAGCGCGCGCGAGAAAATGTTTTGCCGCCGTCGCGCGAAGTAGTGAGCATAATATCGTCGCCCTGGCTCCAAACCGCGTACACGCGGCCATCCGGCCCCACTGCACCGGCGAATCCTTCCGCAGCCCCGTTGTCATCGCGCGGCAGGCCGGGATGGCGGTCCACTTCGATAGGCTTAGACCAGGTTTGCCCGTCATCGGACGAACGAGAAATTAACATTTCGGAATCGGTCAGAGTCCACCGGGTCCAACCGACGTAGAGGTTTCCCGCATACCGGCCTTTGGTCGTATCAGCGAGGATGTAGGGTTTGTCCTCAAACGGAATTCCCGGATTTGTGGCGTACTCGCTGACTGCCACATCTTTCGCCTCCCAGGTTTTGCCCCCATCGAGCGAGCGCCGAACAAATATCCCATTGCGCGACGCATTGTGTGCCCAGTAATTGAACGTCCCAAGCTTGTCGAAAGCGATGTAGCAGATGAATGCATGGCCCTTATTGTCGAACGTGGTTGATACATCACCGGAGACGCGGTAATTCTGAGGCGCCACACTCTCTGCCGCGTGCCAGGTATGGCCCGCGTCTTGCGAGTAGGAAGCATGAGCGTTGTCCTGATAAACCGCGACGACTTGTTGCGAATTATTCGGATCAATCGCGATCCCCGGTTCGGTAAAAGGGCCGGGCGTTGGAGTCAGGGAAAACACTTCGCCGTTGGGAGCCTTTTCCAGGCTTTGACCGAGCAAAGGCGTGGAAAGACTGATCATTAAAAGACCGATAATTAAGAGACCAATAATAAGAGATATTGAAGGAACAACTCTTAGGCGAATTTGTCGGAAGAATGTTGCTCGCAATGCATAGCACATGTGTGGATCAGCTTCTCCAAATCGATTGTTCTGAGGCAAACAATTTATTGTCCCACGTCCCAGGATACTTCGTGGAACGCCGCGGTTTTACCAGGGTGTTGGACCCATGCATCCCCTTCGACCGCGTAACATCTAATAGAGCGAGATTCAAAGCTATGGGAAATACTTTTAAGACCGCGTTTTTACTGACGGCGTTAACGCTGCTGCTGATGTTCATTGGCCGCTATTTTGGCGGGCAAAACGGAATGCTGCTGGCGTTGGTGTTCGCCGCGGTGATGAACTTCGTTTCCTATTTCTATTCGGACAAGATCGCTCTGGCCATGTACCGTGCGCAACCGGTGACGCGCGAGCAATTGCCCCGGGCCTACGAAGCAGTCGAGCGTCTCACGCAGAAAATCGGTATTCCGATGCCGAAGATTTATGTAATTCCAACCGAGTCGCCGAATGCGTTTGCCACGGGGCGCAATCCAAAGCACGCCTCGGTAGCGGTGACCCATGGAATTCTGGGACTGCTGAACGATGAAGAGCTGGAAGGCGTGCTGGCTCATGAACTAGGGCACGTGAATAACCGCGACATCCTTATCAGTTCGGTTGCGGCTACGATTGCAGGCGCAATTACCATGCTTGCCAGTATGGGGCGCTTCGCCATGATCTTTGGTGGGATGGGAGGCGGCGACCGCGAAGAGCGCGGCGGAGGCGGCCTCGCGGGGTTACTTATGCTGATCGTGGCTCCGATTGCTGCAGCCCTGATCCAGATGGCGGTCTCGCGCTCACGAGAGTATCAGGCAGACGCCACCGGGGCGCATTTCACAGGCAATCCTTACGCGCTGGCGAGCGCACTACGAAAGCTCGATGAATATTCGCGCAGGGTCCCGATGGCTGCGAGCCCCTCTACCGCGCATTTATTTATCATCCAACCGCTTCTGGGGATGAATTTTGCGAATCTATTTTCGACGCACCCTCCGATAGCCAAGAGGATCGAACGGCTGACTGGGCGGCCGGCGGAGTTCTTGCAGTAAGAAGCAAGCTCTTGCCGTTAGCTTTTGGCCCTTGGCAAGACCTTTCTGCAAGTCCGGGACTCCCTGGCGTTCTCACGATTAGTCAGGTCTTACGAAATTTTGATCGAGCGAAGAGCTGAAGGCCGAGAGCCAAAAAGCTAACAGCCGGAAGCCCTATGACATCGGTAACTCCGCTGCTTTCACGCCTGATAGTAAAATCTATCCAATGTCGCCTGAGACTGCCATTGCCGTATCCCATAAAGCCGCTGAATTAGAAAAATCGCTTCGCCGCGTGATTCGCGGCAAGGACGATGTAGTGCGGCTCGCGCTGGTCAGCGTTTTTGCCCGCGGACATTTATTGATTGAAGGCGTCCCGGGTGTGGGCAAAACCACGCTGGGACAGGCGCTGGCACGCGCCATCGATTGCACCTTTCAGCGCGTGCAGTTCACCAGCGATATGTTGCCTTCCGATGTGCTGGGGATTTCTGTTTATTCGGCGCTGGAGCAGGAATTCGAGTTCAAGCGCGGTCCGGTGTTCACCAACGTTTTGCTGGCGGATGAAATCAATCGCACCACGCCGAAGACGCAATCGGCGCTGCTCGAAGCCATGAACGAAGGCCAGGTCACGGTAGATGCTCATTCTTATGAATTGCCCCGGCCCTTTCTGGTGATCGCAACCCAGAATCCTGTAGAGCATCATGGAACCTATCCGCTGCCCGAGTCACAACTGGATCGATTTTTGATGCGGGTAAGAATGGGATATCCCGATGCGGCCGCAGAGCGCGTGATTCTGCGCTCGGAAGCGGGAGCAGCTCATTTGCAGGATCTGCGGCCGGTTCTGACGGGAGCCGATGTTCTCGAAATGCAGGATGCCGTGAAGCAGATTCGCGTGGATGAATCTCTGCTCACGTATGCGCTGGAGATTGTCAAGCGCACGCGAGAATCGGAATATCTTTCTTTGGGAGTTTCCCCGCGCGGCGCGCAGGCGCTCTATCGTGCCGCGCAGGCGATGGCCTTTCTTGACGGCCGCAGCTTCTGCACTCCGGAAGATTTCAAGCCCCTCGCAGTACCGGTCTTCGCTCACCGCGTGGTTGTGAATGGGCAATATGCCTCGACCATGAAGAAATCCGAGCAAGCCGATCAGGTGTTGAAAGAGATCGTAGAGAATGTGGCCGTGCCGGTATAACGATCTCCGAAACTCCAAGACTCCGCTGGTTTTGGTATTGGCGCGGCTTCAGTCGTTTGGGAAGAGCACGACTTCAGTTCCTTTGTCTTGGGAAGGGCACGACTTCAGTCGTGCCGTAAAAGCTCTCCCAAAATCACCGTGCGCTTTAGCGCCTGAGGGTCGCTTTCCATTTAACAACGATCTTCTTAACAACGATCTTTGGGCAGAAACTCTTCTCAGTTTTTCAAGTTCACGATCGACGTGAGCATATAATTCTCGCGTCATGTCCTTCCTTCGTTTTCTCATGCTGCTGTCCCTGATCGTCTGGATCGGCGGGCTGATCTTTTTTGCTTTCGTGCTGGCGCCTACGGCATTCACAATTCCGGGAGTGCTGCCGAACACCCATCTCGCCGGTAACGTAGTGGGACGTGCACTGGGAAAACTACACTGGCTCGGCTTGGTCTCTGGAATTGTCTTTCTGATCAGTTCCCTGCTCTACAGCCGCCTGACAGACGGAACTGTGCATCTCTTTGCCGCGCGGCACATCCTATTGTGCCTGATGCTCGCCCTCACGCTGATCTCGCAATTCGGCATCATGCCGCGCATGGAAATTCTGCGGACATCATTAGGAGAAGTGAGCTCCATCCCGATCGACAATCCGGAGCGCATTCAGTTTGATGCGTTGCATATTTGGTCGACGCGCGTGGAAGGTGCCGTGCTCTTGCTGGGGTTGGTGGTGGTGTATTTAACAGCACGAAACTTCTAGCTTCGGATTGCTCAAGCCTCTCGGGCAACGCATTTGGGCAATGTCCTCCTAATCATTTATGCTGAAGTGTTGTCTCACCGTCGCTGAAGCACACGGTACGTATCCACTCGAAACTTTTTTCGGCGCCGCAGCCAGGAGCTAGAAGCTAGAAGCTTTCCCATGAAAACTGGAATTATTGGCCTGCCTCAGGTAGGCAAGACATCGTTATTTCGGATTTTGACCAAAGCGCATCTCTCGGATCAGGCACGGGCAAACCCGCGCGAGGCGCATATTGGCGTGGCCAAAGTCCCCGACGACCGGCTCGATCGTCTGGCTGCGCTCTACAACCCGAAGAAGCTCACACACACTTCGGTGGAATACGTGGATGTGGGTGCGATCGGCCAGGAGGCGTTGAAAGACAGCGCCTACGCCGCGCATCTCCGCAATGTTGATGCGCTGGCACATGTGGTGCGGGTGTTTGACGATCCCTCGGTGCCGCACACTGGCGAGATCGATCCGTTGCGCGATATCAAGAATGTGGAATTCGATTTGCTCGTCAGCGACTTGGGGCAGATCGAAAAGCGTCTCGAGCGGTTGGAGAAAGATCTCAAGAAAATGAAGACCCCGGAACTCGAAAAAGAATTCGAGTTGCTGAAGCGCGCCAAAGCTCAAGTGGAATCAGACAAGCCGCTGCGCGAGATGGAGATGACTGCCGAAGACAAAAAGCGCATCAAGGGATTCATGTTCCTGAGCGAGAAGCCGATTTTCTACGTTCTTAACATCGGTGAGTCGACGGAACTGGGAAAAGAATTGGAAGAGGCGGTGAACAAGTACAAGCTTACGGATATCGCGGCACGGCCGAATGCCGCCGCAACGGCGATCTGTGGCAAGGTGGAAGCGGAACTGGCGGAGATGAGCGATGCCGACGCGGCGGAATTCCTTTCCAGCTATGGACTGACCGAAAGCGGCTTGGTACGCCTGATTCGCACGACTTACAAACTGCTTGGATTGATTTCATTTTTCACAGCAGGTGAAGACGAGTGCCGTGCCTGGCAAGTCCCCGCCCACTCGCGCGCACAGGAAGCTGCGGGAGCGATCCACTCCGATCTGGAGAAACATTTCATCCGTGCCGAAACCATTCGCTGGGATCAATTACTGGAAGCGGGATCGGAAGCCAACGCGCGCGCGAAAGGCACACTTAGGCTCGAAGGCAAGGATTACATCGTGCAGGATGGCGACGTGATGCATATCAGGCATAGCGGGTGAGTATTCGGTCGCCAGTCCGGCCGTATTTTTCAAAGCGGGCACCTGCATCGTGAGCATTTGACTCAGTACCAGCTACTCGGTACTTTCTTACTGCATGCATCCAATCGCCACCAGCATTCTGCTTGGCCTTACCGCCGCGGCCGCCAATGTGTTCGGTGGTGCGATCATCGTCCAGCGACACTGGGAGCGCCGCTATCTGCGCTACTTCGTCGCGCTGGGCGCGGGATTCATGCTGGCGACTGCCTTGGTTGAGATGGTTCCGGAAAGTCTGGAACTGCGGGGCCGCAGCGGGGCTTTTTTGATTCTGCTCGGCTATCTGATCATTCATTTCTTCGAGCACACCGTTACTCCTCATTTCCACTTTGGCGAAGAGACGCACAAAGATGAGTTCATGCACTCGCACAAAGGATACTCCGTGCTGCTTGGCCTCATCATTCATACGTTCTTCGACGGTATCGCCATCGCCTCTGGGTTTCTAGTTTCAAATGCCTTGGGCTGGATCATCTTCTTTGCAGTCTTTCTGCACAAAATTCCGGAAGGCTTCACAGTGAGTTCCGTGATGCTGGCCAGCGGACGCAGCCGGGGAACTGCCTGGGGCGCATCCGTCATCCTCGGCGGGGCCACACTGGCGGGCGTTCTCACCATGGCGCTGTTTCGCCATCACGTGGCTGCCGGGTTGCCGCTATCGGCGGGTGTAACGATTTACGTCGCTGCTTCCGATTTGATTCCGGAGGTGAACAAAGAACCGGCGATGAAGATGGCGCTGCTCGTGTTCGTAGGCACGGGAGTATTTTTTCTGCTCGAGACTTTGTTTCACCTGCACTGAGGCCGGCTCTGGGAGAAGCTTACCCAATGTTGCGGTCATCAATGTTGCGGTCATCTCAATTTCTCGTCTTGTGTTCCGGTAGCGCAAGGATGCGCAGTCCCGGGATCTTCTTGAAATCTTTCGCATCTGATGTCACCAGAACGTCATCCCCCGCAGCGGTTGCCGCGGCAAAGCAATTAGCATAAGGAAGGCCGTGACCGGCCTTGAATTTTGCGGCTTTCGTCGCCAGCGCTTCGTCTGCGTCAAGGATCGCAAGCGGCAATAATCTGACTCGATTCATGATTCTGGCAGTTTCCGCGAACCCTTCTGCTTTCGCGATCGTGTAGTAGACCTCACCCCAATTAATCACCGACATGCGGAGAGGTTGGTCCGCATCGCGGGCTTCTTTGAATAGTCGATTCACGGTATCCGCGCCGGGGTCGCCCGTAAGAAAGCGGTAAAGAGCATTAGCGTCGAGGACGTGCACTTTCATTTCAGATCGCGATCTCTGTTTCGCTCCACGCGTTCAGGAAGGCCCCGTCCGGAAAGGAATCCTTTCATGCCATCGATAAACTCGTCTGTCACCGGCTGGACGAACAGTCGACCACCCTCTTCCAGAAAGGCCACGCGGGTGCCTTCGCCTATCTGGAATCTGCGCCGAATGTCGACAGGAATCACGACCTGCCCTTTCGCTTTCACCGTTGCATACTCAATCGCCATAGTAATACATTGTAAGACGGAGTTGTACTTGTGTAAATGGCTCATACTGTTGGAAAGAAGATGGATTCTGCCTCGGTTGTATTCCCGGCGATTGATGCTGGACCGAGGATCGTTCCACGCGTCCAAACAAAAAGAGCGCGGGCGACTTGCCCGCGCTCCCATAAACTTCCACGTTTACGCGTTGGCCAGGACTGGCTCAACTCCATAAATCGAATACCACGAAGTTGCGGCCTTAAGTTTGCT
>JBAVUV010000232.1:0-11097 GCA_049696955.1 Candidatus Sulfotelmatobacter sp.
GCATTGACTTGCTCGGCTTCGCTGGCCCGTCCGAAGAGCAGCAATCCGCGATTGCGGGCGCCTTCTTTGACGCGTGCGACATCGGTCTCGGGCAGGCCCAGAATGCGAAACAGCACCAGCGCCGGCAACCCCCAAGCGAGATCTCCGATCAAATCGGCCCGGCCGTCGCGCAAGCGTTCGTCGCAGAAACGTTTGGTCACCTCGCGTATAAACGGTTCCATTGCAGCGACCCGCTTGGGGGTGAAGGCGACGTTCGCCAAACGTCGCGCGCGGGTGTGGGCAGGAGGATCTACGTTCACCAGCGCCGGGACTGGCGTGTAGCCGCCTTCCTTTAACGCCGCCTTGGCCATCGGACATGGATCGGTGAGGGGAGCGAGAGTGTTGGCGGCCGAGAAGCTGGCCGGCGACTGAAAGATGCGGCGGATGTCCTCGTAGCGAGTGACGATCCAGTAATCAAATTCGGCGGAATAAAATGCCGGCGCAACTTCCCGCGCATGCGCCAAGATAGGATACGGGTCCTGGAGATACTCAGCACTGAACGGCTCGAAGTTGGGCAAGGGAACGGGGTTGACGTTTTGGCTGGACATATTCCCCTAACTGATTCAAGCCGCAAATCGGATTGACCAGACAGCGTGCTTGAAACGCGCGGACCATCTTGTCGGCTTTCCGTTGGTTTGTCAAATCCGTGTACTCGTCCAGTACAGCAGGTTGACAGGGCAACAATCAGCCGACATAATCCTCTGCAGGGTTTGCGCACGGCTGGCCTTCCTTTAGTTTGGCAGAGATTTTATTTCCTTATTCTTCTTACTAAATATTCGGCCCGCTGGTTGAAAGGGCGTTCGTAATCGGCGTCTCGTTTTCAGAGCTACGGTGGTTCTGAAAACTTCGTGAAGGATGAGCATGAGGCGCTCCGGCGATACGCGGAAGAATGGGGCTTCAAGAGGCCTACTGACGGTGCAAGCGCTGCCTCGATTTCGACAGGTGGCTGAGTGGTACTGAAATGTTTACGTACTCTGCGCCAACTTCGATCGAAGAGGCACTCGATGCTCTTTCGGAGTGGGGATCACGCGCTCGGATTTTGGCTGGCGGTCAGACCCTCCTTCCGTTAATCCACAGTGGGCGCCTGAGCCCGGACCACCTGGTGGACATTAATGGTGTGCGGAGCCTCGATTTCGTTGAATTGCGAGACGACTTGACCGTCGGCGCGTGCTGCCGGCAGCATCGTCTCTCAGTCTTCTTGCAAGCCCGCCGGCCGCACTCACTCATCGCGCAAGCATTGCCTCTGATAGCCGACAACGAAATAAGGAACCGCGGCACGATTTGCGGAAGTCTCGCGGCCGCGCCTCCCGGGGCAGAGTTACCCGCAATCGCGCTCACTTACAACGCTAGCCTACGTATCCGAAGCAAGCGGGGCGATCGCGAAATCAGCGCGACATCTCTTTACCAAGAAGACGGAACCGTCACGCTGGAACCTGATGAGATCTTGACCAGCGTTGTCCTTCCCGACAGCGATCGCAATGGGGCCGCAATCGAAGAGATTCGTTACACTCAATTGAGTTTCCCCGCTTGTGGCGCCGCGGCTCTGGTCGATGCAAAAGATGGAGTCTGCTCGTCGCTGCGCCTCACTGTTTTCGGACAAGGCATTCCTGCTCAGAGAATGACCCAAGCGGAGTCCTTCGTTGCAGGCGAGAAACTTTCGAACCAATTGCTCGACGAACTGGCAGCGCGCATTCGCAAGGAGTTGCGCGCCGGTTCCGTGCCCGGCATACCGGCGGATTACGCTCGACACGTGGCCGGATCACTGGGTGCTCGTGCCTTCAAACGAGCAGTTGTACAATGCGGCGATCTGGCTGCCAAAGTTTAATAATTATGCAAACACGCACGATAGAATTCGAACTGAATGGCAAGGGTTGCAGCCGCACTGTCCCCGTAACGCAGACGCTCGCCAGCCTACTTCGTGAAGGCTTCGGACTGAGCACATCGATCTCCTGTGGCGAAGGAAATTGCGGAACGTGCAGCGTGTTCGTGGACGGCCAACCCGTGCGTTCCTGTCTCATGCTGGCCGTGCAGGCATCGGGACGAGTTGTGACAACGCTTGAGGGTCTTGCGGATCAACTGCCTCGACTGCAGAAGGCATTCGCTGAGAACCATGCCATACAGTGCGGCTTCTGCGCTCCAGGTTTTATGATCGCAGCCGCGGCTTTGTTGTGCAGCAATGCCAAGCCGTCGGAAGCTGAGATTCGCGAAGCAATTAAAGGGCATCTCTGCCGCTGTTCGGGATACTCCGGCTTCGTTTCGGCGATCCTGGATGCTGCTGCCCAGCAACAAGCAGAGACGCCGCTTGCAACTTCGCTTCAGCATTAGTTTAGCGGGCGACAGACAGATAAAGTTTATTCAGTTCCTTTGGGTAACCTTCGTGCCCTTTGTGGTTGATGAAATTCAACTGCTAGAACCACAAAGGGCACGAAGATACACAAAGGAAGAACCGCACAGCGGACTTAAGAAGATAACCTATGTTGGGGAAATCCATTCGCCGCTCCGAAGACACTCGCCTGCTTTCCGGGGGCGGCAGGTATGTCAGCAACCTGCTATTGCCAAACATGATCCCCGCCGCAATTTTGCGGAGTCCTCACGCGGCGGCACGTATCAGGGAAATTCGAACCGCCGAGGCGCGCAAGCTACCCGGCGTCCTTGCGGTCTGGACGTTCTCCGACCTGGCGGACGTACTCAAGCCGATTCCTCAAGTGGCGCCTCATCCATCGGTACGTCCTCGAACCCCGTTTCCGTTGGTGAAAGATGTCGTCCACCACCAAGGCGAACCCGTCGCGATTGTGGCCGCCGAAAGCCGCGCCGTTTGCCACGATGCTCTGCGCGCTATCGAAGTGAGGTACGAACCAATGCCCGTGGTCCTCGACGCTGAAGCGGGACTGTGTGGGTCAGCGAGAGTGCATGAGGATTTACCCGACAACGTCGCCGCCCAATTCGGCCAGCAAACCGGGGACGTCACCGCCGCGCTCGCCGATTGTGATTGCATCATTACGGAACGTTTTACGACTGGACGTGTGAGTTCTCAGGCCATGGAAACCCGGGCGGTGATAGCTCGGTTCGAGCCCAACTTGTCTACGGCGCGACTGACGGTGTGGACAAACACGCAATCGCCGCACCTCACACGTTCGCTACTGTCCCCGCAGGTGGGCCTTCCCCTGCACGATATACGAGTGATCGCGCCTGACATTGGCGGAGGCTTCGGCCCCAAGAATCGATACTACCCGGAGAACACCTTGATCCCGCTGCTCGCGATGCGGCTGGGACAGACTGTGAAATGGGTCGAATCCCGGCGTGAGAGTTTCGTTTCCTCCTATCACGGACGCGAGCAGATTCACGAAGCAACTCTTGGCCTCGATGAAAACGGCTGTATTCGCGCGATACGGGATCGCATTCTCTACGATCAAGGCGCCTACACGACGATAGGCATCGTCGTGCCGCATATCAGCACGGTCAGCGTTCCCGGACCGTATCGCGTTCCCAATTATCAGGTGGAGTGTACGTGCGTATACACCCACAAGGCGCCGTCGGTGCCGTACCGCGGGGCCGGCAGGCCCCAGGCCTGTTTCGTGATGGAGCGGATGCTTGACGCGGCAGCGGCCAAGCTTGGAATCGATCCAATCGAGATCAGACGCCGCAATCTACTCCGGCCGGAAGATTTTCCCTATAACACCGGACTCAAGGACGTCGAGAACACGCAACTGATCTACGACAGCGGAAATTACCACAAGTGCCTGGAAGAGGTGTTGGACTTAATCGGACACGATTCTTTCGATCAAGAGAAGCGCCATGCGGCTGCGGCTGGCCGTAACCTCGGCATCGGAGTCTCGTGTTTCAACACAAAGACCGGTAGAGGGCCTTATGAATCGGCACTGGTTCGAGTCGATCCGGGTGGGCACATCGTTCTTTCGACCGGCTTGTCTTCTCAGGGCCAATCGCACGAAACGACCCTGGCGCAGGTTTGCGCGAACAGCCTGCAGGTCGAGCCGTCCACGATCCACGTTCAGCTCGGGGACACTTCCGTCATATCTTTGTCAATCGGCGTCTACGCGGCCCGATCGGCGGTGATGGGCGGCAACGCCGTCGCGTTGGCCGCCGAAGCCGTTCGCGACAAGGCAGTGAAGGCTGCGGCGGTGATGTTACGCGTACCAGTTGAAGCGGTGGAATATAGCAGCGGCAAAGTGAGGGAAATTGCGGAACCCCACCGAACCCTGGCCCTCGGGGAAATCGCGGGCGCCCTGAACTCGCCGGCTCTTGTATTTCCATTTCCTCCCGAAATTGATCCCGGACTCGAGGCGCTGCGCTTTTATAAGAACATTAAGCCCGCCTATCCGAATGGCGCATACGCGGTGGTGGTGGAGGTCGACGCTGAAACCGGTCACGTCAAGATCGTCCGCCATGCCTTGGTACATGATTGCGGAAACCTGATCAATCCGGCCGTGGTCGAAAAACAGTTGACCGGAGGCGTAGCGCAAGGTATCGGCGGATCCCTCTTCGAAGAGCTGCATTATGACCGCAACGCTCGTGTGCTGAACTGTGCGTTGGACACCTACTTACTGCCGCGCGCTACCGAGATTCCCAGCTTAAAACAGGCGCATCTAGTCACTCCCAGTCCGTTTAATCCGCTCGGCGTGAAAGGAGTTGGCGAAGGGGGGCCCATACCGGTTGCGCCTGCTCTTGCTACCGCGATTGAAAATGCTTTAGGCATAGGCGTGCAAATTACACATATGCCGATGACTCCGCCGCGGATTTTGTCTTTGCTCTGCGGAGCTGGCGAAAAGCGCAATCGCACAGAAGGTCTCCTGACCGCATTCCAAGAAGCTACCAAGGCTCCTTGAGAGTACATTTTCGGGAGAGGGTTCTCGATCTTGGCTGGTCGTCTTAGCAACGTCGAGAGCCGGTTGGCATTGACTAAAGAGCGCTAGGCGTTATAGGGTTCCCAAGTCTCGGCGGGCGTTTTGAACTTGGCTTGCCCTTCTTGGATATCCAAAATGACAAACACACGACCTAAGGTATTTTACGGCTGGTGGGTTGCGTTGACGGGATCCCTCGGCAGCTTCCTTGGTATTGTCACGGTGGTCGTATTTTCCTTCGGGATATTCGCCAAAGCGATAGGCCGCGAATTTCATTCTGGACGTGCCCAGATCTCGCTCGCATTTACCATTCTCAGTCTCACTTCCGCTCTGTGCTTCCCTGTGACCGGACGATTGGTCGATAGGTACGGCCCACGAAGGGTTCTGCTTACAGCTACGAGTATTCTGGGCCTGATCCTTATGTCGAGCATCTTCTTGTCACGGGGATTGTGGCAGCTCTACGGGCTTTTTTTTGCGATGGGCTTGGTCTCCAGCGGAGCGGGAACGATGCCATACGCCGACGCGGTCTCTCATTGGTTTGATAAACGCAGAGGGCTCGCTCTGAGCGTACTGATGCTCGGGATGGGGCTGGGCGCGGTTGTCGTGCCAACGATTGCCCAGCAGTTCGTACAAAGGTGGGGTTGGCGCCTCTCCTACTGCCTCTTCGGATTGGCCATGGTGCTCATTCCTGTGCCCGCGATTGCGGCGTTCCTGAAAGACAAACCTCAGAGTATGGGACTTCTACCGGACGGCGAAACTGATGCCCCGGCGAGAACACGGATCGCAGTTGGCGAGGAAGGGCCGACTGTTAGCGAAGCCGCGCGCACATCCGCATTCTGGATCATGTTGTTCGCGTTTTTTCTGCTGACTGCCAGCGTTCATGCGTGCTTCATTCATTTGCCCGCGATCCTGACCGACCGCGGCAGCGCGGCTCAGACAGCAGCCCTTGCCAGTTCGCTCTTGGGCGTGGGTGTGTTTATTGGACGGGTGAGCTCTGGCTACCTGATGGATCAGTTCTTCGCACCCCGGGTTGCCGCCGCTATCTTCTCTGCAGTTGCGATCGGGATTGCATTTCTCACAGTCGGCCGTGGGATCCAGTCCGCATTCGTTGGCGCCTTTCTAGTCGGGTTGGGCACGGGGGCCGAGGTCGACATCATCGCCTACCTGATTAGCCGCTACTTTGGGCTGCGTTCCTACGGATCGATCTCCGGCTGGATATGGGCTATCTATGGCATTTCTGGTGGATTGGGAGCTTACCTGATGGGCCTCGGCTTCGACAAAACGGGATCCTATGTCGCGCCGCTCGGCGGATTTTTCATCGCAGCGGCTCTCGCGACGCTGCTGATCATAAGTCTCGGGCCATACCGGTATAGCGTAGGACTCGCTCATGCGCCTGGAGGGGATTAGCGAATCGCGCCGTCCGGATCGCGTTCCTATCTGCCTAAACGTAAGGTAGGACTCCTGCCAACTTAATCATTCAACCTTCCCCTGCCACAAATACAAGGAAGGCGAAACCAGGAGTTGGTGCTTATGATTCCAGTATTAAGGGATGAAGATATCCTGCCGCTGCTCGATATGCAGGCGTTGATTCCGCTCATGGAGGAGTTCCTCCGGGCGCGTCATTCCGGCCATACTGTTGCGCCACCGCGCCATAATGTCGAATTCCCGCCTTTCGGCAGGCTCGTGTTTACGATTGGAGGGCTGAACAACGCCGATCGTGCACTGGCGGGATTTCGCGTCTACGATACTTTTCCGACCGCAGATGACGCGTTCGATGCCCAAACGGTCGCGGTCTGGGACAGCAGGCGCGGCGCGCTGCTGGGACTGGTTGTAGGTTGGGCTTTGGGTGCATGGCGCACTGGCGCTCTCGGCGGCGTCGCCATCAAACACATGAGCCGGCAGGCCGCACGGCGTTGTGCTGTTCTCGGCTCCGGCAGGCAAGCTCGCACCCAACTCCTCGCAGCAGCGGCCTGCCGATCCCTCAGCGAAGTGAGAGTATATAGCCGGAACCCTGAGCGTCGACGTCAATTTGCGACCGAGTTGGCTGGCATGACCAAACTAAACATCCAGCCGGTGGCGTCGGCCCAGGAGGCCGTTGAGCAGGCGGATCTGGTCCTTTGTGCGACCAACTCCAGAACGCCAGTGCTAGAGACGAATTGGCTTTCACCAGGCGCCCACGTGAACACATTGGGCCCACAACTTTTGAGCGCACATCAACTGCCGACAGATATCGCCGGCCGCGTCACGCTTCTCGCAGCCGATGCCGTCGAACAGGTGAAAAGCCATGCCGAGCCGTATTTTCTCGCCGGCAGCGCGCTTTGGAACCAACTGCAGGACTTGGCGACCCTGGTCGCGGTAGCTACACCGCCCCGTTCCGACGACGGCATC
This sequence comes from Candidatus Sulfotelmatobacter sp., assembly GCA_049696955.1. Taxonomy (GTDB): domain Bacteria; phylum Acidobacteriota; class Terriglobia; order Terriglobales; family Acidobacteriaceae; genus Sulfotelmatobacter. The sequence goes on from JBAVUV010000232.1 coordinate 7,287, forward strand.
AGTCTGTTCTGCTCGTCCGGGCTCGCCGGCACCGAAGTTCTCGCGGCCGCATATCTTCTGGAGCGGTATCGCTTGGCGCGTCAGTGATGCACCAATATCCACTATTCTTGCCTCCTGACGAGTCTGCGGAATGTCAGCGGTGTGGAACATTGTTAGCAACTTCATAGAGCGCATTTATGGGTATAATCCGATACCGTGGTTGAGGTTATGGTCGTGTTTCCCTTATTTCTCCTCGCACTTCATGGACTGCGAAAAGTGGATTGCATTAGTTTGTCTCCGTCTCAATCTCAAGCGTTGTCACGAACTGTCGCGTAACCGGATGACCCTGCGTGAGGTGCTCCGAGCCTTAATCCTTTACTGTCAGCCGTCACCCAAGACGAACCAATGGCGTACGCCCATTTACCCGCTCTAGACACGCAACAGCCACTGAAGCCTTAGTTGCCGCGACCCATTTGGAGCGTGTGACAAACCATGATTTCTTCCACAAAAGATTTCACGCTACTGCTTAAGAAGTGGCACAGTGAAAAGTCCATGTGGCTGTAGTAGCGATCATGGATAACCGCCTCGTCATGCACGTCAAGGGGCCATATTAGGTTCGCTGGGACCTTGCCCGAAGCCCTCAGGGGGACGATGGCAGCGCCGTCGTGCATTATTCAAACGGCCAATTCGTCTGGCAAATCCAGTTTCCACCGGTGCGCCCAGTTCAGAAGATAAGCGAGTCCTCGCATCCCAGAACCTTCGTTCCATGAAGTCTCACTAATTTTGAGAAAGGAGGAACGGAACCTGCCGACCCCTTCAGCGAGAGATCGATACAGCCGTGCAAAATTATTTCCTTCTCATCAACCTCTTCACGGGCTCCGCGCTCAGTAGGCCCGACCCCATCCCTCGTCCCTACGCCTCCCCTCGCGCTGGCAAAAGACTGCAGGCTAGGAGACTGGGGCCTATGCTGCTCCTGTTCGCCCTTGCCCTCCCGGTGTACGCTCAAGAATTCGTTCCCGAGCGCGTCGTCTTTCCCATCACGGATTTCAAGCCCGCCGACATCAGGTATATTGCCCCTTTGTCCATAAATTTCGGCACCGGGTTTTGCCTGGACCAGGACTGCCGCTTCGTGGGCACCAACTATCACGTCGCTAAAATCATGGGCAAGTACGTCCGCATCAAGGGGGTCTTTTCCGCGCACCGCTACCTCGATTCCGACCCGAACGACGCAGGGGCGCAAGACATAAGCCTTGCCGGGGGCGGGTCGCTGAAGTACACCCCGGCTCACGACCTTGCCATCTATGAGATGCGGCATCCCCTCAAGAAATTCCACGGCATTGGGTTCGACGCCGACGATTTAGAGAACAGCCCCGAAGCGGACATCTACGCCTATCCGTTCAACTGGAACCCGAAGCGCGGGCTGGTTCACTGGCACGGCAAGTTCATCGGGAAGACAGGCGAGGGTCTGCTGGCTTTCAGCTACGAGCAAGGTCGCGTGCGCGGCGGCGCTAGCGGCGGCATCGTGGTTGACAGCAAGACAAAGAAGATCGTCGGCATCCTAAATGGCATAGTCGAGGGGAAGGATCGCGTCGCGCTCGCGGTGCCTGTCAACGAGCTTTCGGACTTTGTCACGCGGACGGAGCCCTACCTACAAGCGGCCCTTTTTCCGAAGACCGTCTTTGTCTCTCCTGTCGCCGCAGATCTGTATCCGCCCTACATCTGGCCCCGCACCGAAGGTCTTTCGCAGCGCCTCGTGGAGCCACCAGAGGTAGTCAGGCTGCGGCGCACGGCGCAGCATCTCGCCGACTCGATGCGTAACTTCACCGCGACCCAAACATTCGCTTGGGGGAGTAACAACCGCGAACCGGAGGTGGCGGATGCATACGAGACGATCATCGTGGACGGTTGGCAGCGCTGGCGTCGCCAAGGCAACAAGAAGTTCTACGACAACGTCCCTTTCCCGCCGCTGATCCCTTCCATAGTGCCGGGCCCAGAGTGGTCTGAGCTTCCTCGGATGGTCGGGATGGAGCTTGACCTGAAAATCCATCAGGCGCCGGACGCCGTCGTGGGCGGCCGAACCGTCCACGTATTCCAGTTCGCCGCGAACCTCGAAGACCGGGTCTGCTTGTTCCGGTCTGTAATGAACTTCGGCTTCTTCCAGCGGAGCACGACGAACTTCTACGATTGCCACGGTGAAGTCTGGATGGACGAGTCGGGGATGATCTTGCGGATTTCGGAAGCCCTTAACCTCTCGGGGCCGTGGTACCGCTGGTGGGGAGTGATGACTTATGGCTGGTTGGAGAAGGACGGGACGCCGTATCTTGTCCCGGTCACTATTATGATTCAAGCCGAGCACAAGAAAACGTACTGGTGCCGCGGGCTGTTCACGGACTACGAGATGTTCGGCGTAAAAGCCCGTTTGGTGTTGCCGACTGAGCCGGAGCAGGCGCAGAAATCCGCGATTGGCATACCATGATTTTTTATCGATCTCTCAGAAGCGAACGTGCGATTCAAGGTCGCAGAAATGTGCAACAGGCGAAACTACAAATGAGGTTTACAGTTCATGCATCCGATGGACCGCTGTCCCGTCTGCATTTACGATGAAAAGGCGAACGCGCCGAGACGGATTGAAGTCAGAGCGGTTTCCCGACGATTCGGGAGCAGCTTTTTGTACTTCCAGCCATAAGCCAAGATACACGCTGTGATCACAACCATACGCACACCAAACTCTGTGACAGTGCCCTTTGATGATACGCGCGGCCTAAAAGTGTGGCAGCGACGTACCGTTCAACGCTGCTGAAATCAGCGCGTTTGCATAGGCCAGGTCCACTGCCAGAGGAGTAGTAAAATTCATCCCGGTTCTCCAGTTCGCGGGGGCCTCGGGATGTACACCCGAAAGGATCACCCATCCACTTCCGAAATGACCCTCGACAATCGCGGGTGTCCCATCTGGGTATTTACCAACAATATTGCCCCATCCCGAGAGTTGGGGACCGTCCTGCCAATAAATATCCAGTGGGCTGCCGGTGGAGAAAGAAATTTCAACCGGTGCCTTGTGAACCCCTTCGTACTCATCAGCGTAGAAATTAAACCACACCCCAGCGGTCAAATCCGCGCCGTTGTAAATCGAATAACCGCCGAAGAAACTACCGGCACAAAGCCCTAGATAGTGTAAGCCTCTCGATACGGCGTCGTGGACGTTGGCTACCGCGTCGCGGGAGAGACTGTTGCCTATCGTAATCGAATTTCCGCCCGGGACGATTAAAAGCTTGTAGGCCATTAACTGAGTCTCGGTCATGCCACCGAGTTGCGCAGTGTTGGCCGTCGCATATGTGAGTTTCAGCACATTGAGACGCGCTTCGACAGCTGCCACGTCTGTGGAGGAAGTGCCAGTCCCATTATAGAGAAGCACAGCGGCGATTTCGGGCGGCGCACTAAGCGTCGTCTGTGCGTGTGACGTTCCACCGAACCAAGGCAATAGAACTGTAGCTAAAGCTAACGCGATGTTGACGAACGGTCGTCGCGACCTACTTGTAATGATGAGAAGAGAATGCATGAAAACTCCTTCTAACGAGGACTGGGACTGAAGATTAAAACGAGTTGCACACGGCAGGCCCATCAGCGCATCTCGATGAATTGGTGAAAGTGAAGAGGTGAGTTACGCTGAGTGTTTCAACTCTAACTCTGCAATCGAAGTTGAGAAGGACACCGGAGTACATCTGAAGAGTTGGTCTTCCGCCCTACATCTTCGGTATTGGAGGCGCTTAATAAACTGTCAAAGATGCCGGTTGCAAGTAAGTTTCCTAGCCGAGCGTCGCCATTTCTACCGATA
>JBAVUV010000233.1:0-4914 GCA_049696955.1 Candidatus Sulfotelmatobacter sp.
CGCCAAGAAAAAAGCGGGCGAGAGCGTCTCCGGCAATCTGGATTCCTTCTCCACATTCGTGCAGAAGAAGACTGAGCAGATCCGGAAGCAGTACGGCTGTAAGGATGTCGAATTCTCGGTAGAACTCGCAGAAGGACAGGTCAAGCTGAAGGCTAAGGCGAAAGCTTAGATGGGGTTTCGCTGTGAACTCATTGTTTGCGGTCCTCTCCAAGCGTAAAATTCGGCACTAGAGCAAGCCGATGGGTGTAAGAACGAACCTTGTCAAAGCGTGGCTCAACCTTAATGGCATCGCCACTCCGGATGGGGTACATCCAACCGGCCGACGGGTCAGCCTTCTGAGAACGAAGATGTTCGGAGTCGCGTCCACTCTAACAGGGCTTGCTACAGCCTATTTCTTCATTCTGCGGCCAATCGAGGACGCGAAGCGCAATGGTCTGCTGCGCCAAGGTTTATTTGGACTCGTCATGCCGATCGTACTTCTCTATTGCGGAGTAGCGATCCTTGTCACGGATCTTAGGGATGAGAAAACAATGCGGGCCGGGACGGACGGTAGGCTGCGGTGGACGCGTGAGGGAAGCGTTTTGCTGTATGTCATGTGGGGTGCAATCACGTTGACGCTGATCGGCTGGTACGTGTATGTGCGTCTGATTGGCTTGAATCCCTTCTAAACTTTTTAGGAAAAGCCGCATGCAAGACGACCAGCCGAACGACCTAACGCCGCATTGCTGATAGAATCTTCGGTCGCTCCGCACTCATCCTGCATACCAGAGGCCGATTATGTCCCGCAGCACTTCCCGCATCCAGCGCGCCATCCTGAGTGTCACCGACAAAACCGGCCTAGTCGATTTCGCCCGCAAGCTCTCCGCACTCGGCATCGAGCTCATCTCCACCGGAGGCACGGCCAAGTTGCTACGCGATTCCGGCATCGCCGTCAAAGACATCTCTGATCTCACCGGCTTCCCCGAAATGCTGGATGGACGCGTGAAGACGCTGCATCCTAAAGTTCACGGCGGCATCCTGCATCGCCGCGAGAATCCCACGCACGTTGCGGCCGTCGCCGAGCATGGCATCCGGCCGATTGACATGGTCGTGGTAAATCTCTATGCCTTCGAGAAAACCGCGGCGAAGCCTGGCGTGGCATTCGAGGAGCTGATCGAAAACATCGACATCGGCGGACCTTCCATGATTCGCTCTGCCGCCAAGAATTTTCATGACGTCGCCGTCGTAACGTCGCCTTCCGACTATCTAGCGATTGCGGAAGAACTTGCCCGCTTAAACGGCTCGCTCTCGCTCGAAACTAAATGGCGACTGGCGCAGAAAGCTTTCGCCACCACCGCCGCTTACGATTCCGCCATTGCCTCAACTCTCGAAGGAATTTCCAACATAAGCAATTTCGCGCCGCCGGCAACTACGGAGCTTCGCTCCGCCGGACAGCCGAGGGCGGCTGTCCCCACATCGACCGGGACGTTCCCGCAAACTCTTCGCTTGTCATTCCAGAAGACTCTCGACTTGCGTTATGGAGAAAATCCGCACCAGAGAGCCGCCATGTATTCCGATGGCTCCGGCGTGGGCGTGGCCAACGCGCGCCAGCTTCAAGGCAAGGAGCTTTCCTATAACAACATCGTCGATCTGCAAGCCGCATGGGACCTCGCTCAGGAATTCGATCCCAACGACGCCGTGGTCTGCGCCATTATCAAACACACCAATCCCGCCGGCACAGCTACTGGCAAGACTCTCGCTGAAGCCTACAAGCGGGCGCTGGAATGCGATCCCGTCTCCGCGTTCGGCGGCGTGATTGGCGTGAACCGTCCCATCGACGTCGAAGCCGCCGAAGAAATGCACAAACTTTTCCTGGAAGTGATTGCCGCTCCCGCCTTCGATGAGGCCGCGAAAGCTAAGTTTGCCACCAAGAAAAATCTACGCCTGGTCGAAGTTACAGCTGCGCCGCAGAAGTGGACGCTCAAAAACATTTCTGGTGGAACTCTATTGCAGGATGCTGACATTCGCCTGTTGCAAGATATCGATCTCAAAGTTGTGACCAAGCGCGCCCCAACACCCGAAGAAACCCGCGCTCTCCTATTCGCCTGGAAGGTTTGCAAGCACGTTAAATCGAACGCCATCGTCTACGCTCGCGATGGGCAAACGGTTGGGGTAGGCGCCGGCCAGATGAGCCGCGTGGACGCGGCCAAGATCGGCGCCATGAAAGCGCAACTGCCGCTGCAGGGATCTGTCGCCGCTTCCGACGCATTCTTCCCGTTTCCTGACGGGGTCGAGGAAATTGCCCGGGCGGGTGCTACAGCGATCATTCAACCCGGAGGCTCGCAGCGTGATCCCGAAGTGATCGCAGCCGCTGACCGCCTCGGCCTCGCCATGCTCTTCACCGGCGTACGCCACTTCCGCCATTAGAAGGGGCTTCTGAAGATTTCGTCCTTTACCAAACTTGACAATTCTTAGAGACAAGCCACCCGGTCCCTGTACTTCCGGACTCGTTGTCGCTCACAATAGGCCTCACTGATTTTCCAAATCAGGTGTCTAACAGGATAGAATTAGAGCACCCCAGCCCCGGCGGTTATGCATCCAATGGTCATGGTTCGGGAAGTGCGCTCAGCTCTAAGAGGATCAGTTCCATCCATTCCAGCGTGGTCAGGTCGAGCATGAATAGAATTTTTCAGCTAAGTTTAGCCTTTTCGCTTCTCGCGGCGGCCGCGTCTGCGCAAACCAGTCCTTCCACGGCTGCCGAATCTAAGCCGCAGAACTCTAAGCCGGCGCAGACAACGCAACACAAAGTGGACCATGCTGCTTCCTATTATCACTACACGCTGGCGCATCTTTACGAAGAGCAGGTCACGGCCTACGGCCGCAGCGAATTGGCCAACAAGGCGATGGAAGAATACCGGCTCGCCATCGATGCCGATCCTTCTTCTGAATTTCTAACCTCAGGGCTGGCCGAACTTTACGTCAAGACGGGGCGTATTCGCGACGCAGTTATCCAGGCCCAGGACATCCTCAAGCGGGATCCGAACAATCTTGAAGCTCACAAATTACTGGGACGGATTTACCTGCGGTCTCTCGGCGATATGCCGGGCAACGGCAACGGATCGGAGAACGTTCTTAAGCTGGCCATTGAGCAATACGAAGAAATCGTCGAGATCGAACCCAATAACGTAGACGACCACCTCTTGCTCGGCAGGCTCTACCGCCTGAACAACGATTTGCAGAAAGCAGAGAGTGAACTCAAGATCGCGGTGAAGCTCGATCCGAATTCGGAAGAAGCCGTTACCACTCTCGCCCTGCTCTATACCGACGAGGGCGACACAGCGCGGGCTCTACAAGTGCTCAGCGCGGTGCCTGATACCGGGCGTTCCGCCAAGCTGTATGCCGCGCTCGGCGCGACTTACGAGCAGCGCAAGGATTACAAAAGTGCAATCGATGCCTTCAGACACGCCATTCAACTGGATCGAGACAATCTGGATGCCATACGCGGCCTGGCTGAAAATCTTTTGAACGATGGCCAGGTCGATGCGGCTCTCGATCAATACAAAGTGATCGCCGATGCGAATCCGGAAGACGCGCAGACCTATCTCCGCATCTCCGAGATCTATCGCCGCCAAGGCAAGTACGATCAAGCTCTCGACAGTTTGAAAAAAGCCCAGGAAATGGTTCCGGATGCCCTGGAGGTTCCTTACAACATCGCCGTTGTATATGAGGCGCAGGGACGTTACGACGACGCCATCAAGATTCTGCAGGAACTGCTGAAGAAAACTGAAAAGCCGGACAGCAGCTACTCCCAGGCCGACCGCAACAATCGCGGTATCTTTATTGAGCGCCTGGGAATGGTTTACCGCGACCAGGAAAATTATCCCGCCGCGGTGGAAGCCTTCCGCAAAATGATTCCGCTCGGCGATGACAACGCCAAAACCGGCTATCAGGATGTGATCGATACCTATCGCGAAGCCAAGCAATGGCCGCAAGCCACCGCCGTAGCTAAAGAAGCCGTGCAAAAAATGCCCGATGATCACGAGCTTCGTATGGTGCTGGACGCGCAACTCGCCGATACAGGCGATCCCGGGAAGCCGCTCGCCGATGTGCGCTCATTGCTGACCGGGAAACCGGAAGACCGCGAAGTCTACGTGCGACTGGCCATCATGTACACCCGGTTGAAGCGTTGGAGCGACGCTGAGGAGTCGCTCAACAAGGCCGAGCTGCTCTCCACAAAGCCTGACGACAAAGAATATATTTACTTTCTGCGCGGCTCCACTTACGAACGCGAAAAGAAGTACGACGAAGCAGAAGCGGAATTCAAGAAGGTTCTCGCGGTCAACCCGCAGAGTGCGGTCACGCTTAATTATCTGGGATACATGAATGCCGATCGTGGCGTGCAGCTGGAGGAATCGCTGAATCAGATCAAACTGGCCGTGAGCCTCGACCCCACGAACGGTGCTTATTTGGATTCCCTAGGATGGGCTTATTTCAGGCTCGGCAAGTACGATCTTGCCGAAGAGAGTCTGAACAAGGCTTCGCTGCGCATGGGTTCGGACCCAACCGTACAGGATCATCTTGGCGACCTTTTTCAGAAGACCGGACGCCTCAAACTCGCTGCTGCTCATTGGGAGCGCGCGGTTGAAGAATGGAATAAAACGGTACCGGCTGAAGTTGACAGCGATCTACTGGTAGCTACGCAAAAGAAGCTCGACGCCGCCAAAGTACGATTGGCCAGGGAAGATTCGCAGAATCAGTAGCGCCGCAACAAATTTATGATTGCTGATTGTTGATTGTTGATTTAAACCCCCGGAGTTTGTTTTAATCAGCAATCAGCAATCATAAATCAGCAATCAACAATGCTAAACTGTTCCCATGCTGGCCGGCTACGCGGTGCAGGTGGAAGATTCCCGCGGACGCCGTTTCCCTGAACCG
>JBAVUV010000234.1:0-9515 GCA_049696955.1 Candidatus Sulfotelmatobacter sp.
GAGTCGTTCCTGGGCGATTGAAAGTGCCTTTCCCTTGGTCAAAACAGTCCGCCTTGTTCCGTCGCTTTGAACTTCATTGCAAAAGCGCCAAATGCTTACCCATTTTACTTCGCCGTGACTTCAACAAAGCATCGATCTCAGTCTCAAACACACTTAGTACTTGCCAGCGTCGACTCGCGCATTCGCATGGATGTGTGGTTCCACCAGGGCAAGCAACTCATCTTTCAGAAAAGGTCCGCTGGCCAACAGGCCCGAGAGCAGCGGGTCGCGGCGGTTTGCGGTCAGGTCGGTTTTTTCCAAAGTGCTGACAAACCCGCCTGCACTTCGCACGAGGGCAGCACCCGCAACCACGTCCCACTCGTTCTTGGGAGTCAGCGTAAAAGTTATATCCGCCAGTCCGGCCGCGACCAGCGCAAGCTTGTAAGCTACCGACCCCATCGGACGAATTCTGAAATCAGCATTCTCAAATGGCTTCCATTCGCCGCGTTTCACTTCGCTGCGGCTGGCAAGAACTAGAGCGCCATCCAGACTTTTGCGCTGGCTCGGTTGCGCAGGCTTTCCGTTATAAGTAATGCCAGAATCGATTGATCCCAGAAATGTTTCATCGGTTGCCGGGTTATAGATTCCGCCGGCCACGGGACGGCCGTTCTCGACAAAGCCGATCGAAACGCAGAATTCCGGAATACCCTTAACGAATTCGCGGGTACCGTCGAGCGGATCAACCACCCAGACCCGAGATCGTTGCAAACGGATGGGATCGTCCACGCTTTCCTCGGAGAGCCAACCCTCTCCGTCGCGCAGCAGTTCGTTGCGCAGAACGGAGTCGAGGGCGCGATCTGCTTCCGTCACGGGATCGTGGCCTGTTTTGTATTCCGTCTCAATCGCTCCCGGGGTAAAGCGGGCGAAGACCGCGCGCGAGGCCTCAATCGCGGCTTGTATGCGTTGCAGTATGGAAGCGTAAGAAGTTGAGTGCATAATCTTTTATTAAGCCATCAGCATGCGCGCGCCCGTTGCCAGCAGCACGGCGCACAGAATTCTTCTGAGCCACGGTACCGGAACCCGCGTACTTAAGTAAGAACCGACCAGACCACCCGGCACCGAACCGAGCACCAGCGCGCCCACCAGATGCGCATCTACATTGTGCATACGAAAATGCAAAAGACTGGTTACGCCAGTGAGGATGAGGGCGTGAACAATATCCGTGCCTACCATGACCTTCGGCTGAAAGCTGTAAAACAACAAAAGCATCATCATGACAATGCTGCCCGAGCCGACGGAAGTGATGCCCACCAGAAATCCAGCCACCAAACCAATGACGGACATCCAGACGAACGATTTCATAGTCGGCGGGCGCACCGCGACGTGGTCCTCGATTTTTTTCTGAAAGAACAGGAAAGTGGGAATGCAAATCAGCAGAACTCCGACCGCAACCGTGATGAAGTGATTTACTCCATTGCCATATACGTTTCGCAAATGAACTAAGAAACTAACGCCTAAGAAGGATCCGGGCGCGCTGCCGGCGGCCAAAGCCAGCACAACCTTCCGTCGAACCGTACCCTTTCGCAAGTGAACAATGCTGGCGCCAATTTTTGTGACGAAGTTGAAGAGTGCATCCGATCCCACGGCGCGCAGCGGAGGAACTCCCAATCCGAAAATAAGAATCGGGAGCAGCAAAACGCCGCCCCCGACTCCCGTCATTCCGATGAGGGTCCCCACTCCAAAACCGATCAAGCTCTTGATCAGCAAATCCATGACAGTACCGGCTTCAGCCTCTCAGTCGAAACTTTCACGCCACAGAGAGCGTTTAGGCCGACTCCGCCGTTGTCCCAATAAAGCCTTCCCGTTCCAGGTGAAGAATAATTTCCTGCGCCGCCTCTTCGGCAGACAACTCGCCGGTGTTGATAACAACGTCTGCGTCAGTCGGAGCTTCGTAAGGATCCGAAATGCCGGTGAACTCTTTGAGAATTCCCGCGCGCGCCTTGGCATACAAACCCTTGCGGTCACGCTGCTCGCAGACTTCAACGGACGTGGCAATGTGCACCAGAATGAAGCCTCCATAAGGCTCAATCATCTGCCGGACATGTTTTCGCGTGCCGTCGTAAGGAGCGATAGGGGCGCAGATCGCGATGCCGCCGTTCTTAGTGATTTCCGACGCCACATAGCCGATGCGGCGAATATTAATGTCGCGGTGTTCTTTCGAGAATCCCAGCTCGGAAGAAAGATTCTTACGTACCAGATCACCGTCCAGAAGCGTAACCGGACGGCCGCCGGTTTCCAGGAATTTCGTCAGCAATACATTGGCGATCGTCGACTTCCCGGAGCCCGAAAGCCCAGTGAAGAAAATGGTCACACCCTGTTTGTGGCGCGGCGGAAAACTTTTGCGCAGTTCCGTTACCACTTCCGGATAAGTAAACCACGCGGGAATCTCGCGGCCTTCGTTCAGGCGCTGCCGAAGTTCCGTCCCGGAAATGTTCAGCACGCGGTCGCCATTTTTTACCTCGTCATCAGGAACGTATTTGTCCTGGTCCTCAAGGTAAACCATCATATTGAAGGGAACCATGGTGACGCCGATGTCGGCCTCGTGTTTCTTGAAGACTTCCTGCGCCTCGTATGGCCCGTAGAAAGGCTTGCCATCAGTGTCCTTTCCCGGCCCGGCGTGATCGCGGCCCACGATAAAGTGTGAGCAGCCGTGGTTCTTGCGGATGATGGCGTGCCAGATGGCTTCGCGCGGTCCGGCCATGCGCATAGCCAGCGGCAGCAAGGAAAGCTTCGCGGTCGATTGCGGAAACTTCGACAGCAGCAATTGATAGCAGCGCACACGCGTGTAGTAATCCACATCGCCGGGCTTGGTCATACCCACCACAGGATGAATCAACAGGTTGGCCTCAACTTGCTTGGCGGCGCGAAATGCCAATTCGACGTGCGCCCGATGCATTGGATTACGCGTCTGGAATGCGACTACGCGACGCCAACCTTCGCGGCCAAACTCCGAACGCAGTTCGGCGGGAGTTAAGCGCAGGCTGCGAAAATCGTAGTGGGAAGGAATCTGGGTGGCTTCGACTCTTCCTCCCACGTACCAGGGATTGGACTTGTTGATAACGTAATCGGCGCCCGGATGGGCGACGCTGGTGCTCGCGAAAACCGCCTTCGCTTCCGCTTTCCGATCCGGTTGCCAGACGTCTTCCACGTGCAGCACGGCGAGCATTACGCCCTCGGGGTCTCGCAGCGCAATTTTGCTGCTCCCGGCTGTGAGCTTTTTTGCGAATTCCTCAGTGACATCTAGTGCGATCGGCATCGGCCAAATTACGCCGTTGGCCAGCCGCATGTTGTGGCAGACGCTCTCATAGTCGGCGCGCGTCATGAAACCCTGCAGCGGAGAAAATCCGCCGGTAATCAGCAACTCCAGGTCGCAAAGCTGGCGGGCGGTCAAATCCCACGAAGGCCATTCTTTTGATTGCGCTTTCAGTTCTGCGATTGTTTGGGACGGCGCAATGAGGTTGATCAGTTCTCCGCCGTGCGGTGGAACGAGATGGCTGGTTGAAGCGGTCAAGTGCTCTGCCTCCTGGAGTGTTTAATGTCTATTATCTTTATCGTATTCGACTGGATTCAATCGGGTATCACCGTGCTGGAGCAAAATCGACTGCAGATGCTGGGGGAAGGAAAAGCCCCCTGGGACTTATGCAACAGAGTATCACTTCCGAGCGGCTCTCGAAAAACGGATTAGTCCTCGCGAATAACCAAACAATGCAGCAATTGGAAGACCTTAGCCGTCTCGCAAGAGTCACGAAAAGAAGTGAAAGGGAACGATTTTGCGAGGGTAGTTTATCTAAGAGACTTGCTGGGGCCGTGAGATGTGAAAAGAATTGCAACATTAGCTAGCGTAGTTCCACGGAGCGCAGAAGACCGTGATCCCTAACGCCAGTGAGTTAATCTCCAATCCCGCCCGCGAACGCACAGAGCAGCGCTGTAGCCGGCGCCTCCGGGTACCTCTCGAATCATCCAGTGTTCGGCCTCTGAACGGTCCGGCCGGGTGGCGAGGAGCGCGTTTGTCTCCAAAGCCTCAAGGGACACGTCGAACTGGCTGAGAGGAAGGGACAAACCTTCGCCGATCGCCTTGATATAAGCCTCCTTCCGGGTCCAGCAGCGGAAAAAGGCATCAACCCTCTCGGACTCGGGCAAGGCGGCAAGTTGCTTCTGCTCTGAGGCGGAAAAAAATCGGCGGGCAATGGACTCGGCATCGAAATCCCGGCGGATCTGTTCTACGTCCACTCCGATGTCACGACGGCGGGCAAAAGCGTAGAGCGCGATTCCACCCGAGTGGGAAACATTGAAAGTGATGCCGCTCTTGGCGTGACCAGGACCGAGAAAAGGCTTCTCATTTTTTGAATAGGAAAAGTTCAACTCCGAGGGCTCCGCAACCAGGAATGCTGCCAGAATGGTGCGCAACCAAGCCCGCGATGCAACAAAGCGTTGACGGTCGGCGGCAAAATGAAATCGGGCAGCGCGGATTGTTTCGTCGGAGGAGAGCAGTTGCTGCCAACGGGATTCCTGGCTGCGAATGGCCTCCAGATCAACTCGCCAGAGTTGTACTTCATCTTCCGCGAGCTCGACCTGCGGCATGCGGAAGCCTGCATCCGTAATGTTCATGTTGTGGCTCAATGCAGTGTTCGAGCTTCGACGTTCACCGGACAACCCTTCTCCATAATAGCGGGGTGCGCCGCGGCTAAAAATACTGAACGAGTTGAACGCTGGCCGGCACGAGTCGTGAGTCTCGTAACAACCCAAGGGTTACCTTCTGGCTAGGTCCACTGATGAAAAACGTGTTCTAATGGTAAGTGCGCTAGTTCGAAAGCTGCGGCCCGGAGGTTCTCCATGATGAAGTACAAGGTTGCCTGCTGGTTTGCCATCGCAGCAGCATGGACCGGTCTGGCGGCGGCGCAGAGTTCACAATCCCACTTGTCCTCGCCAGCTCAGTCCGCTGACCCTCTCAAGACCGCAACCAAGCCGCTGACGGCGAAATCTGCGGCACCAGCCCAGCATAAGTCGTCGGTTGTAATGCCCCAAAAGCCTGCCAGCAAAACGAATACCAACGCGGAGCTCAGTCGGCTGGAGCGGCAAAAAATTGTTCTAAGCAATAACCCTAAAAGTGTCACCCCAAGTTCGACGAAAAATACCTCCTCACCGAAATCGGCTAGTACGTCAGCAGGCGCTAGCGTTCCGATCGACTACAAATATCAGAAGCCGGTGGGTGGAAGGCAGGCTGATACGCCTAACGCACGCACTCCCAATTCCACTACGCCGCGCGTTACGAAGAAAAACTAGATCATCTTTCCAAGGATGTCTCTTCGCAAAGTGCGGCGGTCTATTTTTGGTTTTGGGCAGTAGGAGCCCGAAGCGAGGCCCGATCCGTCTCGACGACTTGGTTAGGTCGAACCGCAGGTTCCGTGATGCAGTATTTCACCAGACACCAGAGTGCGCGCACGCCGTCCCTCCATTGGATCTTCTTGCCCTCTTCATAAGTACGGCCCCAGTAGCTGATACCCACTTCATAAATACGCAGCTTGCGTTTCGCGATCTTCACCGTGATTTCGGGCTCGAAACCGAAGCGTTTTTCCTGCAAAGGAATCGACTGGAGCAGTTCGCGGCGAAAGGCTTTGTAACAGGTTTCCATATCGCTGAGGTTAATGTTGGTGAGTGCGTTGGAGAGCAGGGTGAGAATCCAGTTGCCTACCGAGTGCCAGAAGTAAAGTACACGATGAGGCCGGGCGGAAAGAAAGCGTGAGCCGTAAACCACGTCAGCGCGGTCTTCCAGCAGCGGCTCCAGCAGGACTGTGTATTCTGCCGGATCGTATTCGAGATCGGCATCCTGGATGACAACAAAATCTCCAGTGGCTTCCTGAATGCCGCGGTGCAGAGCCGCCCCCTTACCCATATTCCGGGGCTGCAGCAAAACTCGAACCTCTGGATGCTCCGCCTGTAATTGTGCGAGGATCTCCCGCGAGCCGTCGCTGGACCCATCGTCCACGCAAATCAGTTCGATGTCCAGCGCCACCGAAAGCACTCTCTCAACCACCTGCCGCAGCGTGGCACGTTCGTTATACACCGGCATGATGACGGAAAGTTTCATCGCTTTGAACAGTTAGTGTAATTGAAAAGCCTGAGCGAATTGCAAAATACGCCGTCCGTTTTCTTCTACACCAGGGAAGTTTGGAATTCCGTGCAAACGAAAAAAATGCTGAGTCTTTGCGCGCCTCTACGAGCGCGGGCGTGCTATAGGCAAGGCTCAAGGCTAAAGAGATCGAGACAGCTTCCGGAATTACGGGAATTTCCTCGAAATATCGTCCAATTGCAAAATTTGGCAGTTTGCGTGCCACCGCCTCCCCTAAGGTGCTCTTTCCATCGGAAGATGTAAAATCTTCAGGGTATATCAGTAGTACACTGTAGTTTCCTCCTAGGGTCTTTACCCTAGACCGCCATCTCCAGCTGATGAAAATCTTCGCGCCGAGATAAAAAAGCTGTGAACGTCCCCAAGCTGGACCTCTGCGCGCCTAATCCGCTTTTGAGTTCTTCTTAGCTTTCCACGCCTCGCAAGATGGGGCCTCAGGCGCGTTTCCGCCGCTGTTCGCGCGCAATTTCGATCATTCGACGAAACTGCGCCGGTGAATCCAGCAGCCTCCGCTTTGTGCGGCAATGCTTCGTTTTCGTGGGGAACCCGCGCCTGTGGGAATGGTTGGTCATTAATCACATCCTTCCAGCCTGCAAAGTGGCATGGTAGATGCTAGGAAATATGCAAACAATCCAGCTGTTCAGTGTTGGCGGAACTAATCAGACCAGGGGGCAGGAAAAGTGATGAGCGAGCAGTCCGTTCGCCTAGGACCGCGCGAAAAGCAAATTGTCGAACTGTTGTTACAAGGCTGCGATAACGCCGAAATCGCCAAACAGCTCAAAATGGCTCGTAGAACTGTGAAGGCGCACTTCAACCGGCTTTTTCTCCGTTTCGGAATCACCGACGGAATCAAGCGAGTAAAACTCGCAACACTCTTATATCGGAGGCAATCATGTTCCCATACGAACGCTACGGAAACCGCATCCCGAGCGAGCGAGAACACCGTGTCATCGAACTAGTCGCCCAGGGCCTGAAGAATCGGGATGTGGCGGATGCCATAGGCACAACGGAACACGTGGTGAAGAATTATCTGCGTGTGATTTATGACAAACTCGGCCTCTGGAACCGGGTAGAGCTGGCATTGTGGTATGAATCGCGCAGGCCAGGCGTTGGGCTTCCATCGGCCATTGCCTGAGACCTGGTGTCGTTTGCTCGCTCTAGCGGCAACCGAATGCCTGTAGGTTACGCAATCGCTCAGCAGCAGCGGCTGCGCCCTTCCGGGCGGCAGCGTCCAACAACAAGCGCGCTTGATCGCAACTTTTAGATACTCCGTCTCCCCGAAGATATAAGTCGGATAAGAGTAAAGTTGCGGTCAAGTTCTGCTTGGCCACAGCCTTCCATAACAACATGGCAGCTTGTTGACTATCCCGCGCCCCGCCAGGCCCGGCATTCAAGTATTTTTCTGCCGCTGCCAATTCTTCGGAGCCGTTCTGCCCAGCCATGTCTGTCGCGGGATTTGCGGCGGACGGATTTTGAGTCGCGGGAACAGCGTGAGTCACGGGCCGAGTTCTGGCCACCTGCTGCGGATGCTGGTTCTTCACACCTCGATCGTTTTCCGAAGGAACTCCAGTTCGATTTTGACTGGGCGCGGCAGAACGGATCGGAGCCGCCTCCGCCGGCTTGCTGGTTGTGTTATTGGGTTCCGCGCTTGTCGCCGGTGGCTGAGCAGCGGCAGCCCTCGGCGCTTCCGACTTCGCCGGCGGCACAGCTTGTGGAAGTGCGGCTGGCGCGCCTCCGCTGCTCCAAAATGCCGAATTGTTTCGCCAAGTCACATAAACCAGCAACCCCAGCACGATCGCGACGACCAATCCCACATAAATTCTGTAGGGATGTTGATCAGGTTCTGACTGGTACTCGGAGAGCATGGTGAATTCCGCCGGAGCGTTTTCTGGCGGCGGCCAAGGTGAATTTAAAGTTGCCCGATAATCTGTGGAGGGATGCGCAGATACAAGAGGAGGTTCAACCTCGCGTTCCCCCACATTGTGGCGCACATTATCGGTCTCATGCCAATGAGTTGCCGCGATTGGCTCCGGTTCCTCGAATGGTTGCAGGGGCTCCAACGAAGATGTCAGGGGCGCGCCGCACATGCCGCAGAATCTTTGCGGAACAGCGTTTTGATGTCCGCAGGACTCGCACTGGACCAATGGCTGCTCCGACTTGCTTGCCGAACTCGGAGACGGTACATCGGCAGCTTCATCCTCAACCTTTGGCCATCTGGCTTCGGCGCTAGCGCTTGGGGCGGAAACTGGTGACGACGAATCGTTCGAAAGCTCGCGAACCAGGTCGGATACCGCCTGAGCGCGTTTCTCCGGCGGGCTGGTGAAATAGACTTCTGCCCACCGTCCCATATGCGCCGCCAGAAGGGGATTGACCAGCGGATTCAACTCGGCATCAGGCAAGATGCCAAGTCTGGCTTTAGTCTCGTTTGTCGATTGGGCCACGCTATTCTCCGCAAGTAGGCGATACGTATGATTGCACTCCCAGCACACAAGGTTGTCAATTCCTTGCCGGGAACCAGTGATTCACTTCAATCGCATGCCCTTCGGGAAGCGGGTTCGAACTGGTCCAACTGAGCTTCGTGCTGACTGGTAAATCTGCCTTTCGGCGTTTTTCCATAAAGTTCGGAACCTGGGCAATAGTAAAGAGCTGTGTGAGTATCGATCCACACCTGCGTGGTGGGATTCCCAAGATACTTGTATTCCGGAGCTTCCGGGGCTTCGGCCAATCCTAGGTTGATCAGCAGTTTGTCGAACAGGGAAAGATCGTCCGCTGGGGGCTTACGACGCATCGCATTGCCCGCAACTGTTGGCGCCCCGTCGGTCGCTCGCACGGAATGGTTCGACAACATTCCCCAGCAAATAGCAACCAAAACCAGAATTACCGCGACTGCAAGATAAAAATCCCCGCGCCGTGCCCGCCAGAAGCGCGCGAAGGCGCCGGGGGAGCGTGTCTGGCTCAACGCCTCCAGAAAACTGCGGGCTTTCGCGGCGGAACTCCACAGGGCCTCTGGTTGAGTCGCCGGCACGAGTGCGCTGGAAGCGCTTTCGAGGTTGGGTGGCGCGCTCTGCAAGTTTTCGAATGCTGGGCCGCCTTCCTCCGCTTCCCCGGCATCAGCGGATGGTGGCGGCAGCGCATCGTTTTCTTTCAGCACCGACTCTTCTTCCCGCACGGGTTCTTGCAATAGGGGGAGAGAAAACGCCCGGGCGAACTCGGCGGCATTCTCCGTTGGGTCTACCTCGACGGCCGCATCTGTATTTGGCTCGGTGAAGTCGAGGACGCGATCAGGCAGAGGCGCAGAGGGAAGGTCCTGACTCGCCTGGTGCATGTGCAGAGCCGACGCCAGTTTGCT
>JBAVUV010000235.1:0-12383 GCA_049696955.1 Candidatus Sulfotelmatobacter sp.
TGCCGCGTTGGGCAAATCGGCTGGTTAAACAGAAGGATCTGTCTTCCGTCCGACAATGAGCGTAACCGGATTTTTCGCCAACTATCCCGACGTTTTTCAGATGCTCGCTGGTATCGCCCCGGGAGTATTCTATGGCGCTGCTGTCCCGGAAGAATGTCATGAAGATTGTGCCTGTGATCAAGTCCAGCGATTTGAAACGATCGTTATATTTCTACACCGCGGTTCTCGACTTCGAGCGCAAGTGGCCTGGACATGAAGACCGCGAGATGGCCAACGGGGTCATTGACCTGGTTAAGGACGGGGCCGAACTACAGCTCTCCCGCCACGCAGGCGACGGTGTCTTCGGCTCCGTCAACCGTGTGTTTGTGGACGACGTCGATGAGCGTTACGCAACCTTTCGCACTCGGGGTCTCGATACGACGCAACGTCCTGAGTCTCCAATCCACACCGCGCCGGTCGATCAGACGTGGGGACTGCGTGAGTTTGCGGTGACTGATCCAGACGGTAACAATCTCTGTTTCTGCACGCCCAAAAGATAACTTGTCGAGAACACGCGTTACGGCTCAAAGTCTCTATATGGAGGGCTGCCCAGTACAAAGCTTCCAACTCACTGATTTAAAATAATTAAGCGGTTTTTGATCTGGGATTTTTTTTGATCCGTATCAGCCTCCGGTCTTCACCACAACGCCCTCACGCTATAATTACAGGTTCCGGGTCTGTTACCTTCGGCTCCAGATTTCCCAGGCGGTCTCACAAACGCGCTCAACATCTCTGATGGAACTTCCTTGTAATTGGGAGCGTATCAGAAGATGTGTCCGTTAGATCGTGTGAACCGGGTTAGTTGGATCGAAGTAGAGGCCGAAGGAACAATAACTAAGAACATCCCGCACGATGACGGAGACGATGAAAACCTGGAAGAAGATCGCGATCGGCGCTGGCGTCGTGGTGTTGCTGGCTGTCATCGTCGGGATCACGGTACACCAGAGCGGGAAGAATGTGGTCACGGTGCAGACCGGCAAGGTGCAGCGTGAAGATCTGTCGTCGGTGGTAAGCGCTTCCGGAGAAATCCGGCCTAAGACCTACGTCAACATCGGCGCCAACGCCTTCGGCAAGATTACGCATCTGCTGGTCAGAGAAGGCGACCATGTGAGAAAGGGTCAATTGCTCGCGCAACTGGAGAACGTACAGTCTTCGGCGGATGTGAACGCCAATCAGGCATCCCTGCAGGCGGCTGAGACTGATGCACTTGCGGCCGATGCGGCGCTGAAGACCTCGCAAGCTGATCTGGTGCGCGCCCAGGCCGACTACGATCGCAACAAGCTGGACTGGGATCGAGCGCAGAGTCTGTTCAAAGATGGACTGATCTCGAAGTCGGATTTCGACAGCCGCAAAAATGCCTGGGCAACGGCCGATTCCGGACTGGTTCAAGCTCAAGCCCGCGTAGCCCAAGCCAGAGCGCAAAAAGATTCCGCCGACAAACACATTTCGCAGAATCGGGCTACGCTCACTCGTTACGCGGATGTGTTGCAAAAGGCCACTTATACCGCCCCCTACGACGGCGTGATTACCAATCTGCCGGTCCGCGAAGGCGAGACGGTGGTAATGGGCATTCAGAATTCGCCGGGCAGCACATTGATGACACTCGCCGATATGTCCGTGATTACTGCCGAAGTGAAAGTCGATGAGACTGACATTGTCAATGTGCGCCTGGGCCAGCCCGCTGAGGTAACCATTGATGCCATTCCGAGGAAAGTTTTCCACGGCACGGTTTCCGAGATTGGAGACAACGCCATCGTGCGCTCCACCGGGGTGGCTACTTCGCAACAGACTACGGCCAGCGAGGAAGCAAAGGATTTCAAAGTGGTGGTCACGGTGAACGATCCGCCGCAGGACTTGCGTCCCGGACTTTCGACCACGGCGAAAATCACGACCGCTGCCCGCAGCAGTGTGCTCTCGATTCCGATACAGGCCCTCTCGGTTCGCAGCCAAGCCCAGTTGGAGCAAGAGAAGTCATCACCGAGTTCGGTGCAGGCGGCTGCGCCCGCGCCGAAAGATACATCGAAGAACAAGAATCAGCCGGATGTGCAGGGCGTCTTTGTCATTCGCGACAAAAAGGCAGTGTTCGTTCCCGTAACCACCGGCATCACCGGCACCAGCGACATCGAAGTATTGCAGGGGCTAAAGGAAGGCGATGAAGTAATCACCGGAAGCTACAAGGTTTTGCGAACGCTGCGTTCCGGCAGTAGCGTCAAGATTGATAACTCGGTTCCTAAAAAGGAAGACGAATCGCCGTGACGTTCATCAGGTTGATCCGTCCAACGGAGAAGCCGGTGAGACAAAACAATTTGCGGCCGGCGTCTGGAACGACAGTGTGTTACATGCCGTCAGCCTCTGGAGCTCAGGAAGATCGAATTCACTTACGGAGAACTCAGTGGCACCGGAGCAGGAGAAAAATATGGCTACCGCAGAAGTAATCAGCATGCCCTCGACCGCCGCCGCAGCTCCGCCGCAAGCTTGCATGATCGCGGCCGTCGATCTTTGGAAGACCTATGACATGGGCTCGGAGCAGCAGGTGCATGCGCTGCGCGGGGTCAATCTGCGTATTGAGCGCGGCGAATACGTCGCCATCATGGGGCCTTCGGGATCCGGAAAATCCACGCTGATGAACTTGATTGGCTGCCTCGATACGCCCACCAAAGGAGAATACTGGCTGAACAGCCAGTTGGTGAGCGAACTTGACGACGACGAACTGGCGCGCATCCGCAACAAGGAAATCGGTTTCGTATTTCAAACATTCAACCTGTTAGCCCGGGCCACCGCGCTGCACAATGTCGAATTGCCGTTAATCTATGCCGGCATTCCTACTGACGAGCGCATCGAACGCGCTAAAGCGGCGTTGACGGCTGTAGGCATGGGGTCTCGCATGACCCACAAGCCGAACGAACTTTCCGGCGGTCAACGGCAACGCGTTGCAGTGGCGCGCGCCCTGGTGAACAAGCCTTCCATTCTTCTTGCGGACGAACCCACGGGCAATCTTGATTCGCAAACGGGAAACGAAATCATGGCGCTGTTTGACCGGCTGCACCAGGAAGGCAACACCATCGTTCTGGTCACTCACGAGCATGACATTGCCGAGTACGCTCACCGCGTAATCCACATCAAAGATGGCGTGGTCGAGCGCGACGAGCGGAAGAAATGATTTGAGTTTGATTTCCGAGGCGTAGCCAGGCCCGTGCGTTCACGTTTGCAAATTCCTTCTGAAAGCCAAACTGCAGGGTGACTAACTCCACTTAGACGTGGTTTCCGTTTCAGGGGGAACCACGATCTGCTCAAGGCTTTTCGCCGGCGCTACTGCCACCTGATCTCGCCCCCCGCGCTTGGCCTCATATAGCGCAGCGTCGGCAGCCGCCATCAACTCTTTAGGGGACATTGCGTGGGCAGGAAACGCCGCCACTCCAACCGAAAGTGTAACCATGCCCAGAGACTTCCCCTGATGCATGATTGACAGCTCCCGCATTTTTGAACGCAGTTTTTCGCCGCGCGCTGTCGACCCCTCGAGGTCAGCAGTAGGCAGAATAACGACAAATTCCTCCCCGCCATAGCGGCAAACAAAATCCTCGGCGCGCACATTCTTGAGCAGAAATGCGGCAGTCTCGCGCAACACAGCGTCGCCGGCATCGTGACCGTAGGTATCGTTGAAACGCTTGAAATGGTCCAAGTCGAGCATCAGAATTCCCATCGACTGCCCGGCGCGTCCGGCGCGCCGAGTCTCGCGATCGAGCACTTCTTCCAGATAACGCCGGTTGTAAAGACCGGTTAAGGCATCGCGAACCGATTGCATGCGCAGGGCCTCGCGGAGCCGGATGTTGGCAATCGATAATCCCACCTGTCCGGCAAATGTAGTTTTGAATGAGAGTTCGGCTGGGTTCAGTTGCGGAACGTCATCCGTGGCTTGAAGATGCAGAATGCCCAGCGTTTCCCCTTGCGCCAGAATCGGGATGCACAAATACGAGTTCTTCAAGCCTGCTGCGTGAGCACACGGTGCGGTCGAATCGCCAGCCACGACCAGATGCGGATGGCCGGTTCGCAGCGCCCAACATTCCGTCGGTTCAAATTCCCTCATGGGAAGCTGGCACTCGCTCCACGAGCCCAGGACTTCGGCAAGACTGCGGGCAGAATCCAGCAGCGCTACCGCTCCGCGCGCAGTCGGAAATATCTTGGGTGCGTAACCCAGCGCCGCCGCGAATACTTCGTCGCGGGTGATGCAACTCTGCAAGAGTTCACCCATCTTCGCCAGCATGGTCGCTCGCTCTGTTCTTTTCTGCAGTTCGCTCATCATCCTTTCGTTCTGCTGATCGAGTTCGTTGCGGGCAAAGTCCTTCTCCAGCATCTCTTCCTGCAATCGCGTATTGGAATCCGCCAACTGGGCCGTGCGTTCGAGAATTTGCTGTTCCAGGATTTGTTGGTTCTGTTTTTGACTTTCGATGTCCGTGCAAGTGCCGAACCACTTGATAATTTCCCCGGCGGAGTTGCGGATGGGATTGGCCCTTATCAGGAACCAGCGGAAGCGTCCATCTCGGTCTCGCATTCGACACTCCGCCTCGTAAGGATTTCCCGCGAGCACAGCGCTTTCCCACTTTTCTACGCAAACTGCCAGGTCATC
Organism: Candidatus Sulfotelmatobacter sp.; assembly: GCA_049696955.1. GTDB lineage: Bacteria > Acidobacteriota > Terriglobia > Terriglobales > Acidobacteriaceae > Sulfotelmatobacter. Next base: position 4,664 of record JBAVUV010000235.1, read on the forward strand.
GGGATGAATCGCGAGTCTCCATCCCTGCCCGAGGCTCTGCTCAGCGGTGAGGCCGGTGTAGTCGACCCATTTTCGGTTGGTGAAGTCGATGGCGCCATCGAGACCGGCGGTCCAGACGATCTCCGGGATTCCCTCCATGGTTTGGAAATACAACTCGCGCTGCAAACGCGTATTTGTCTCGGCCAGTTGCAAGGTTCGTTCCTTGATCTGGCCTTCCAGATTCTGTTGATTTTGCTTCTGATTCTCGATGTCGGTACAGGTGCCGAACCATTTGATGATCTCCTCGGTCGCGTTCCGAATGGGATTGGCGCGACCCAGGAACCAGCGAAAATTTCCGTCGTTCCCGCGCAGGCGATACTCAATCTCGTAGGGCTGACCCACCCGCAACGCATTCTGCCAGCGGGAAGTACAGCTATCGAGGTCGTCTGGGTGGACTATTGTTTTCCAACCAGTCCCGCGCAGCTCCTCGAGCGTTGACCCGGTAAAGTCGAAGCATCTTTGGTTGAAGTAGTCGTCTTGACCGTCGGGGGTCGCGGTCCATATAATCTCGGGCACAGCCTCTGCGATCGTATGGAAATACAATTCGCGTTCGCGCGAGGCCTTGAGATCGAATCTTTGCAAGTCGATGAAGCGGACAAACGAAGAGAAGGCGATTGCTCCCGCAAGCACGAAAAGAGTGCTGGTGCTGATGGCCAGGATGCTAATGGCGGAAATGCCGACGGAGTGCGCGAGATCGGGCGCAATCCCGGTAGAGCGGAAACTTGCCGCCCACATCCCCGTGTAATGCATTAGTGCGATGGCAGTGCCCACGACCAGAGCGCTGATGATTTTTCGTCCGGTTACCTGTTTCTCATCGCGCACGCCAAAAGCCAGGCGCAAGGCTACAAACGAGACGATGATCGCTACAGCGATGGAGAGAGTAGTAATTCGCGGATCGGAGATAATGACCGCCGAACACCGCATCGCGGCCATCCCGATGTAATGCATCGCCGCGAGGCCGCTCCCCGTCACGATGCTGCCTGCAATCTCCTGCCACACGCTGATCTTGGTGCGGCTGACTACGAAGAGTACGACTGCTGAGGCGGCGATTGCGGCTAACAGCGACAGAATTACTGTGGGCAGATGGTAAGAAACCGCTACCGGCATGCTCAAGGCGAGCATGCCGACGCAGTGCATCGCCCAGATTCCCAAACCCATGACGACGGCGCCACATCCAAGCCAGCGGGACCGGACACGGCCTCGCGCCGAAGTTACGCGTCCGGCTAGCTCTAATGCCGCGTAGGAAGTAACCATTGCCAGCAACACGGAAAGCGCCACCAATCCGTAGTCGTAGCTGGTCTTCATTGTCGTGAACGAGTTCATCTTTCGCGCACCTGCTTATGGCAACTGTTACGAAGATGCGTAGTCTGGGACATCCAGGGAACAAGGTCCTATGCGATATATCGGCGGGATTCGCGGATTCGTGTTAGAGACTGCTAACCCTCCAACACACAGCGGCTGCCCATGCGACTAAAAAACGGAAGGGCCTCAGTAAGAGGCCCTGGCGAGAATCGAAATTAGAAAGTGGCGGTGCAGCAACTGCCTGGCGCCGGAATTAGCGCACGGAGGCAGTATCGGCCGGATGCGAAGGTGGTCCAGCCAGAAAGAAGTTGTGATCGTAGAGATTTCGGTACATGTGTCCGGCGATTTCGGCAGCCTTCGGTCCAAAGGTTGGCCGTCCACCCTCGAGGAAAACCACTACTACGATGCGTCCACTGCTGGTGTTGGCGTAAGAGGCAAACCAGCCGAAGCGCGTGCCGGCGTGGGAGCAGGTTCCGGTCTTGCCGAGGATTTCTTCCTCATTGAAGTTGAGACCCAAACGGCGAGCCGTACCATATTGCACCGCTCCGGCCATGCCCACGGAAATCTCAGGAATCAGCGGAGCGATATCGAGTTGCCGCTTGATGCGGGGCTGGAAATTGGTGATCTCTTCCGGTGTGGTGGGATGTTGCAGGTAGTAAAGCGTGCCTCCGTTTGCAATAGCGGAAACCATGGCGCCCAACTGCAGCGGGGTCATGGAAACACCTTCGCCGAAGGAACACATCTTACCGACTCCGCCTAATTTTTCCGGAATCACTTCTTCGGGATAAGTGCCCAGCTTTTCGCCTGGTATATCGTATCCAGCCAACTCACCCAAGCCATACTGATGGGCATAGTAGGCAACTTTTTCAAAGCCTAACTTGCGGCCCAATGCTTCGAAATAAGCATTATTGGAGTGCGCCAGAGCTTCGGTGAGATTCATCCGGTAGCGGCCGCCGAGCGAAACTTCAGTCTCTTTCGAGATCAGCCCTTCACTCAGTGCAGCGAGCGCGACGGAAAGTTTAATGGTGGAGCAAGGTTGCGCGCCGCTGGAGAGCGCCAGTTTCTGATTGACCATGGCGAGGACGCGTCCGCTGGTGGGCTCGATTGCGACCACGGTGCCGTTCATATTGCCGAGAGCGTCGATTGCCGCCTGGCGCACGACCGGATCTTCACCATCTATAGTGTCGCCACCGGTGAGCCCTTCGGCGTAGGAACTCATGAAAAAGCGCTCGTGATAAGTGTGCCGCCTTGGGCTGACGGAAGATCGGCTCAGAGTTGCACCGTGATTCACGACTTGTCGGCTAGCGACGTGTCCGGTGGTGGTTCTGCCGCTCGCCAAGTGCCGCATCCGGCGCTTGGTCCGCTGGCTTTCGCTGAGTTTTCGCGACGACTTTGGCTTGCTCCCATTCAAGGTGCGCGGGTTGACGTGCGCTGCCCAAATTGCCGGCGCCAGAAACAATCCACCAAATACGATTACCAGACGAAGACAACGCGCATTCGAGCTAAGCATTTCTGGCCCTTCCCTCTGATCTCCGGCTTTCCTGATGATTACGATGCACGAGGCTTGCCAGTCTGCCGGTCTTGACGGCTAAGCCCGCCGAACTCTTAGATAGTACGAGAGTTAGCATACGCCAGGCAATAACAAAGTTTTTCTATCAGTAAAACGTAATTTTGATATAAGCCGTTTTGGAACACGTACTTAAACGGGAAGTTACTTCGGTACCGATGCCTCGGTAACAGTAGCCTAGTTACTCAAGAGATACCCCACTTATAGGCAAAGCTTTTCCCACTTTCCCCACGCCATTTCCGTCCAGTCTCTGACTCGGAAGTAGCTTGATTACATCACTTCCCCGCGCTTGCGGAGAAATGCTGGAACGTCCAGGTCCGCCTGCTCGAAGTTCGCCACCATCGCGCTGCGCATGGCATCGAGCGAGATCACGTCGGGACCCACATTCGCCATTGCCACGGGCGATGATTCCTCCATCCTGGGCTCGTCCATGATCCGATCCGAAGTCGAGTCGGAAAATGTTGATGCCGCAGATTGCACTGGAGCGATGGCCTCAGGAAAATCCATGGCGTTGTCATGCGATGCGGCGAATGAGTGAAACTCGGGCACGCGCTGCGCCCGCGGAATTTCGCGGAAACCGGTGGCGATTACCGTGATCTTCACTGCATCTTTCATCTTCTCGTCGAGCACCGCGCCAAAAATAATATTCGCATCTTCGTGCGCCGCGCTCTGGATGATGGTGCAGGCCTGCTGAACTTCTGCCAACTTCAGCGAGGCTGATCCGGTGATGTTGATCAGAATGCCGCGCGCGCCGTCGATCGCGCCCGCTTCCAGCAGTGGAGATGCAATGGCGCGCTGGGCCGCTTCGATCGTGCGCTTGGTGCCGCTCGCGGTGGCCGTCCCCATCACCGCGTAACCCATGCGCGCCATGATGGTTTTCACGTCGGCGAAGTCGCGATTGATGATGCCGGGAATCGTAATGATGTCGGAGATTCCCTGTACGCCTTGGCGCAGAATGTCATCGGCCACGCGGAACGATTCGAAAAAGCCCGCGTCCTCGGCCACGGCTAGAAGTTTTTCATTGGGAATCACAATCGTCGTATCGACCGATTCCATCAACTCCGCAATGCCGCGATCCGCCTGAGTCATGCGGCGCCGGCCTTCAAAGGAAAACGGCTTGGTAACCACGGCAACCGTCAACGCTCCCATTTCACAGGCCAGCGATGCGATGATTGGCGCCGCGCCTGTGCCCGTGCCGCCGCCCAGACCGGTGGTTACGAACACCATGTCGGCGCCCTCGAGCGCTTCGATGATTTTGTCTGAGTCTTCGAGCGCCGCCTTGCGGCCTACTTCCGGATTGGCGCCTGCGCCCAATCCATTTGTGAGCTTCACGCCCAGTTGCAGCTTGACCGGCGCGCGAGACAGACGCAGCGCCTGCAAGTCAGTGTTGGCGACGATGAACTCGATGCCCTCCACCCCGGCATCGATCATCCGGTTCACGGCGTTGCCGCCGCCACCACCCACGCCAATCACTTTGATCTTGGCATCGTTAAGAGGTTCTTCGTTGAAGCTGATGCGAATGCTGGAATCGTTTGTCATTTTGTCCACCTATGTTTTGAATTCTCGTGCGTCGTCTATAGCCAGTGGCCAGAGGCTAATGGTCAGGAAAGCCGCTCTTCGCTCTTTACCTTTTGACCGCTAGCCACCGAACACTGCGCTCATCCCACCAACAGCGCTTTCAATCTCGATCCCCACCGGTCTCCTTGAAAACCGCGTGCCACCCGCGCCCGTTGCCCGTAGTTCACCATTCCCAGCACCGTGGCATATTCGGGCTCAGCCAAAGTTGAGGGCATCTTCGCCAGCGGCGTGGGCCACGACAGCCTCACCGGACGCCGCAACACCGATTCGGCGACGTCGAAAATTCCCGGAAGCCGCGAACCGCCACCGCTCAGCACGATGCCGGCGAGGCAGGCATCAAACATTCCGCTCTGCCGCAGGGATTCGCGCATCATTTCGAAAAGCTCACGCGCCCGCGGTTCGAGTATTTCGGCAACCAGGCGTTGCGGAAGCAAGCGCGAGGGCCGGTCGCCGACTGACGGCACTTCGACTTCATTCCCTTCCGGAATCAACGTTACGATGGCATTGCCGAAAATTTTCTTGATCTTTTCCGCGTCCGCCAGCGGCGTGCACATGCCCATCGAGAGATCGCTGGTGAAGTGATCGCCACCCACCGGAATCACACCGGTATACGCGACAGCTCCTTGCAGGAAAACTACAAGCTCCGTCGAGCCAGCACCGATATCCGCCAGGCACACTCCCAACTCGCGCTCGTCGGCGCGCAACACGGAATCGGCCGCCGCCAGGGGTTCGAACACGGTGTCGTCCACGTGCACGCCGGCCCGATTCACCGCAGAAATTACGTTCTGAGTTGCACTGGCCGCCGCAGTCACCAGATGAACTCTCACTTCCAATTTTGCAGCCATCATTCCGAGCGGATCGTGCACCCCGGCTTGGTCATCCAGAATGAATTCCTGGGGGAGAAGATGCAGAACTTCGCGACCTTCCGGTAGGGGAATTGCGCGCGCCCGCTCGACCGCCTGCTTGATCTCATCGCGGCCAATCTCCCGCGGACGCGACCCCAGACTGATGCCGCCATGGCTGTTCACTCCGCGCACGTGCGCCCCACCAATGCCGACGATGGCATGTTCCACGGCCGCACCGGCCACATCCTCAGCCGCTTCCACGGCCTTCTGAATGGCCGCAATCGCTTTTTCCAGATCCACAATCACGCCTTTGCGCGAGCCCCGCGATTCCGCAACTCCGTGTCCGCGATAGCGCAGGCCGCAGTCGGTCACCTCTGCCATGAGCGCGCACGTTTTGGCGCTGCCTACATCGATCGCCGTTAGAAAATTCCGCTGCTGGTTCGCCATCTTTTATCAGTTCCCGTTATTCGTTCCCGGTAAAGATTCTGCATGCACTCTTCGAGACACGCTCGTTCTGAAAGTTCAGTCGCTCGGCTCCGAATTCGTTTGAGTCTTTGCGATCGCCGGGCTCGGTTTCCGGCCGCCGGCGTGACTCGCAGACTTAGCAGTTACAGCCGAACTCCTGCTCGCCGTTTTCTTGTGCGCAATCTTTCGCCGGGCTGCGACTGGCGTGGCTCGCTTTTTGGAAGGCTTGTCGGTCACTGGTTTCTCGGCAGCGATCGACTTCTTCGCGACGATTGAGTTCGGTGAGGTCGTAGCAATCTTGTTCGAGCCAGCCTTGGCTCCAACTTTCCTCGCTGAAGCGGCTGCGGCCTTGGGATCAAGTTTCTTCGCTGTCAGCTCGAATGCGGGCTTTGGCAGCGGCCGGTCATTCGGGCCCATGCGGGTCAGCAACGATACCGGCTTGACTCTTCCCGGCGCCTGCACCTTCGCAACACTCTGCTTCGACGGCGCGGGCTTCGCCATATCCGGATTCACGATGATCTGGTTGTCGTAGCGCAAATCGACAGATTCGAGCTTCTGGAACTGTTGCCGCCAGCCCTGCGCGTGACTGACAAAAATCTTGTAGCGACGCAAATAATCCGACGAGCCCAGATGGACCAGGACATCGCCCGCGGGATCATTTACCCGCACCTTTACATCTTCGAGATCGGAGAGATCCACTTCACTCAGATCCTGCGAATAGCGGGCTCCGCCGGAATCCAGCTCATGCACCATCTGGGTATAAGCCTTCATGCGCGGCGTTCGAGTGGAAAGCGGCTCGCCGGGATTCATTCCGATAATCACCGGGAAAGAATATTTATGCTTCGGCGACAGCTCCATCAGCGTGCCGCCGGCATCGATCAACAACATGCGCGGCCCGACTCGCGCGAACGCCACCGGAGTGCGCTCGTGAATTTCCACCTGCAGGCGATTGGGAACAAACCGCATGACGCTGGCCGAATCCACCCAGGGAATCTGCTCCAGTTGCGCCTTCTGCTGGGCCAGCGGAATAAAAAAAATGTTGCGCCCAATGTCGGCGCCCATCACTTCCATGATTTGCGACTTGGTCACATTCTGCATTCCGGCGACTTGAATGTTGTCGCTCGATTCCACGCGGAAACGCCAGGAGTGCTCGCCATAGTGATAGAGCGCCGCGGCGCAAAGAGCCACCACGCACACAACGGCAGCGGCGGCTATGCCCCACAACAAACGATTTGCGGTTTTCTTGGGGAGAGAACTCCGGCGGGCGGAGACCCGCTTTTGCCCGCGCAGAAAAGGCGATTCCTCGTCCACATCTAGATCGACGAGGCGCGCATCGTCCATCTCCAGATCATGTCCGTTTAGACCATGGAGACCCGGCCGCGCGCTGCCAGCGCTGGCTGGGTACAACTCCTCCTGCAAGATGGTGGAACCCGACTTCCGTGCCATCAATTCAGGTTAGTTGTCGCTGTGAAATCGCTGAGCACTCAAACTATAACTTCATTTCGCGAAGTGAGACAGAAAAATTATCGAACTTTTGCACAGCCAGGAACCGCATTGGCCATCAGGAGGGAAAATCTGTGAGAGCGACCAACTAGGGTTGAGACCGCAGTTTCGAGTGTCCGGAGAAAAACGTGTGTGGGAGATGGGAGCATTCGCCGGTGCGGCCAGGGCGAGAGCTGGCACCTACCTTCTTGGCCCGGGTACAGAAAAGCAAAGGCGGACGCGGAACTGCCTGCGTCCGCCCTTACAGGATGTTATTCGTTCTCGAAGCTTACAGTCTCTACGTGCGCACCGGGGACCGAAATTCGCACTCGCGGAATGCTCACCCGAACTCGCGGACAAACCACGGCATCGAACCTGGGGGTGGACACACTTACCCGCGCAACCTGTCGCTCAATCTCTGACTCTGCCCGCGCACGGTTTG
>JBAVUV010000236.1:0-2712 GCA_049696955.1 Candidatus Sulfotelmatobacter sp.
CTTCCCATCGATCTTGCTGTGTGACCGGGCCGTTGCGCACGATGAAGCTTGCAGCCTTGCGAATCATGGGCCACCAGCGGTCGAGCTTGCCCAAACCTTTGGCAGCTTCGCGGCGGAGAAGATCGAGTAGCAGAATAGGGAACGCGGTCTCATCCATCTGGACTCCGCCCCAGTAGGGACGGCCGTCGAGCCAAAGATTTTGTGCCCAGTTGCCGGCGGATTCCTGCGTGGCTTCGAGATAGCGGAGAACTCTGACGGCGTCAGTGACGGCGCCGGCCGCCAGCAGAGCTCCGGCGGTTTCGACCAGATCGCGAGGCCAGATGAGGTGATAGCCGCCGAGATCTTCATCGCCTTTGTTGAAGCCCCAGGGGATCGAGAGACTGGCGATGATGCCGCCAAGAAAATCCTTGGACTCGTGGGTGCGCAAAGCCGCAGTGGAGGCGCGGTAGAGATCGTTGGGGCGCACAGGTTCATCGAGCTTGATCAGGGTGTTCTGCCAATTCTTCCAATGGAAGACATAATCCTGGCGAAGCTCGTTGTAGTCCTCGAGCAAAGTGGAGCGGACTTGCTGTCCGGCTTCAGTGACGATGGAGCCGAAGCCGAGGGCGAGAATGAATTCTCCGTTGCAGGCGGCGATGTCGATTTCGCCGGTGCAGGCGACGTTGCCATTTTCCGCGCGCGGGTATTCCCATTGCATCTGGAAATGAGCCGAGAGGTCTTGCCATCCATCGGAGGCACCGACGAATCCGACAGACATTTTTTTCCAAGGCACGGAACATGCAAAGGCGAGTGCGGTGCCATCATGCTGCGCGAGGAACATGGGCACGCCCTTGTAATCGCCGACCCAGGCTGTATTTTCGGCGCCGCAGTTGGCGAGGTGAGGCGAGAGCAGGGCATAGAGGTGGTAGTCAGAGAGCTGGCCTTGCAGCGGTTCGAAGCGAATTTTTTGCAGCAGGACGTTGCGGTAAGGGTCGGTAAGAATTTCTTTATGAATGCGGTAGTGGCCGTTGATTTCGGTGTTGACAAGTTCGAAGGCGGGGACGCCGGGCTCGAGGGGTTTGTTTTCGAATGTGCAATGGCGTTTCTCTTCGGAGAAGTAATCGCGTCCGTTTGTGACCATGAACCCGAGGTCGCGAGTGCAGGCTTGATCGACGCGAGGAAAATACACTTCGTTGACAATTCCGTGACTTGTCGTGAACCACACTTTGCTATGTTGATTTAGGGCGGTGCCGACGCCGGTTTTGGCGCTGGAGGTCCAGCGCGGAGGGATGCCCGGCCATCCCGGGGCATAGAGGGTATCGGTCATGAGATTTTCGTCCTGAGAGATTGAGCGGAAGAGCGACCACGTGGGCTAAAGCCACAACCAGTCGAAGCAACTTTACGCGGCGCTGAAGCGCCGCTCGTCCACCGTGTGGGTGGCATTTGCGGTGCGGCCAGAATGCCTGGGAGTGGTTCGGGTGAAACAGGGCTTTCGGATGAGTCGGGCGTAGCAGAGAGGTTTACCATAAATATGGTATGTGCTGGACATAAGAATACTTGCCAGCATCGGAGAAAGGTGCGACAAGTGCGATTGCGCTTCCGCAGAACTGCACGAGCCTGGAAGCGCTTAAAGTGGGTCATGGGGACAACAACTCAGCTTCGCAAGAGTGTAATCATCGGTATGGTAGCAGCCTTGTGGCTGAGTTTGGCGCTGAGCGCTGCGGCGGAGCCAGACACGATTGCCGGCACGGCACTGGAGCGGGGCTTTCTGGGCCTCTACAATCTTGATTTTACCGGGGCGCAGAAAGACTTTTCGGCGTGGGAGCAGCACCATCCGGATGATCCGGTAGGGCCAGTGAGCCAGGCTGCGGGATTTCTGTTTTCTGAGTTCAATCGGCTTGGGGTTTTGGAGGGACAGTTTTATGAAAGCGACGATTCCTTTACCGCGCGATCGAAGCTGGCTCCGGATCCGGTGTTGCATCAACGTTTTGAGGCTGCAATCAGCCGCGCGGAAGCTCTGGCTCACTCTCGCCTGAATAAAAATCCAAGAGATCAAGATGCTTTATTTGCCCTGACGCTGTCTTCCGGATTGCAAGCCGACTACGCGGCGCTAATCGAAAAGAAAAATCTGGCTTCACTGCACCACACGAAAGAGGCGTCCGCATGGGCGCAGCAATTGCTGGCTGTTTGTTCGAATTGCTATGACGCGCAGCTGGCCACGGGATTCAGCAAGTACATTATTGGCAGCATGGCGGCTCCGGTGCGGTGGGTAATGCGGATGGGCGGATTGCCGGCCGACAAACAAGGCGGGATCGCTGACCTGCAGTTGACGGCACAGCATGGAAAGTATTTGGCGCCGTTTGCCCGAATTTTGCTGGCGATCGCGTATGTGCGGGATAAGGACACGACGCGCGCCCTAGCGATGCTAGCCTCGTTGAAGGCGCAGTTCCCGGGGAATACGCTTTTCCCGCGCGAGATTGCGCGGTTGGAGAGCGCGCATTAGACCGGCGCTGAGGGGCTAAAGCCTTTAGCAAGAAAAAAAGTTTATATCGCGGCGCCCATGCGCTCCGTCAGCGCCACCAAGAAAATTCCTCAGCTCTTCCTCGAGAAACCGAACTCCATTCATCAGAAATTCACTGGTTTGTAACCGTCCTTTAACACAAGGCCGTTAGAACCGAGAGGACATTTCCAGGGAGAGAATTCTTAATGCGAAGAACTGTGCTGCTGTGGCTG
>JBAVUV010000237.1:0-4297 GCA_049696955.1 Candidatus Sulfotelmatobacter sp.
CCCGGCAGCCTGAAGTTCAAGGGCGTGAAGAGCAAGATGATTGTCGATGGCAGCACTGGCTTTATTCAAATACCCAGCAAAATTGAAAACAAGAATTACAATCTGGGGCTCGATGTGGGATCATCGATCAGTTTTCTCTCAGAAGAATTATTTGACAAGCTGGCTTCGGGCCATCCTGACTGGCCGCACATGACCGGTGCCGTGGGCCCCGCCAACATGGGTGAAGCAGGCGACGATGAAACAAACTGGAAGCTGATGCGCGTGGATCGCGTGCAATACGGACCATTGTTTTTGACGGATGTGGCCGTGGCCGAGTTTCCTAAAAGTTTCAGCGCCTTCTTCGAAAAGGATGCCGGCGCTCCCATCGCGGGGTTGATCGGGGCAGACGCGCTGATGAACTATCGCATTGGTCTCGATTATGCGCATTCCGCCGTGTACTTCGATATCGGCAGGACTTTCAGGTTTCCTGACTTCGATGTGGTCGGACTCATCCTTCGACCCGACGAAGACGCTCGCTTCACGATTCTTGGCGTGGCCGATTTTGATGGCAAACCATCCGTGCCGATGGGCGACGGAGTGCAGGCGGGCGATCATCTGGTTGCCGTCGATGGCATTCCAGTGGCTGACTCCACGCTGGGGCAGGTGTGGTCGCTGCTCGAAGGCACGCCTGGCCAGGAACGAAAGCTCATGATTGAGCGCGGCGGCAAGCAGTTCACGGTGGGGGCCAAGGTGCAACATTTTCTCGGACAGGCGGAAGAAAATCAGTCCCAGGAAAAGCGCGGCCGGAAGAATTGAAGCCGTGGGAAACGGACAAAGATCTAGTTCTTGAACACTTCTTTTTGCAATGTCGCGGTCGTAGCCGCGTCGAGACTCTCGCTCACCAGGACCGTGTCGCCGTGCTCTTCAATTACGACTGCGCCTTCTTCCGTAGTCCACGCGTGCCGGCCGTGCAGAACATCGGCATTGTCAGGATGGTCCATCGGTTCAGCGGACGAAGAATCCGCTACCTTTTCGACCTTCTTATATCGCTTGGCGAGCGAGCGGGCGTAAATCTCAGCGAACTCTGATGCTTTTTCAGGAGTTGACCAGCGCGACACATACAGGAGACCCAGCGGTGCGGTGGCATCACGCTTGGGACGCGCCGCATAGTAATACCCGCCGCGCCATTCGGGATAGAGCTGCTCTGATAATTTCTTTCCTGCGTATTGCTCGATGAGCACCGCGACGTCGAACTCGCCCATGGCGCCGATATCAAACTTAATGTAATCCTTGAAGTCGTGTTTGAACTCGACAACTGGCATAAGCGGAATCTGCTCCCCTGCCAGGTAAGTTTCGGGCTGCATGATTTGCCGGGTGGTATGCGGTGGATTCGCCAGTACCGCAGCAAAGGCCTTCTCCTTGCCGCCCTTTTCCAGCAACTTCACTTCGAACTTCAATCCATAGCTGTAGGGGAAAGTGAGTGATTCCCGCAGGAAGATGGGAGCGCCTTTGAAGACTTTCGAGTCGTCGGTGCCACTGGACATCTGCGACTCCATGGCGTCGACCAGATCCGGAGAATCAAGAATGGAGCGGCCGACGGGAGCGAGTTCGTATTGCATCATCACGGTCTCGGCCTGGCCTTCGATCACCGCTTCGCGGGTGTCATCCATTTCGTCGTTTTCGATGTCGGCGGGAGTGGGATCTCTTCTTATCTCACCCAGATCTTTTTCACCACGCTTCATCCACTTGTCGAGGCCGACGGCCTGATCCTGAAGCGCGTGGGTCAACTCGTGAGCCATCACGGGTTCCTGCTCTTCGATGGGAACCCAGTCGAGAAGATTTACGGTCTTGGTTTTGGGATCGTAATAACCGGCGACCTGCTCGCGCAGGAGCGCCACTAATAGCTTTTCCAGATCGAAGTCGCGGGGGAGAAGGCCGAATTTTTTCAGCACCAATTCCGAGCGCTGCAAGCGCTTCACGTCTTCGTCTTTCATGTGCTTGGTCAGATACGCCTCGACTTCGTCGCGGCTGGTCAGGCGGCGCTTGACTGGCTTCCTGATCGGCAAGCCAGTCTGTTTGCTGTCGAACGCAAGAATTTCGTCGACGGAGTGGAAGAGTTCCTCGGCCTGCCGGGGTGTGATTTTGACTTCGGGTTTCTCCGCGGGTGGGGTTTGTGGCGGATTTTGTGGCGGAGGAGCTTGCGCGGATGGGACGGTCTTGTCAGCTGAGTTTTGCTTCTGGTTTTGATCTTGCCCCGGCTGCGCCTGTGCTTGTGCGGCTGTTTCGGCGCTCGTTCCTATAAGCAATACAACCGCCAAAAGCGGCCTTAGAAACACGACGCCCGGCAACTTAAAGATATTCATTAGGAACGAGTCTACCTTGTTTGCCTATACTTTCTTCAAGGACAAACCATCTTAAGGACAAAACATGCCTACGAATACTGCCATCAATCTTTGGACCTCCGCCGATCATGCCAGCGACTACCTGGGCCGAGCCGGCTCCATACCGCATCGCGGCGAAGGAGAAGCGACGCTGCTGGAATTTATTCCGCCGGATACACGGCGGGTTCTCGATCTGGGCACGGGAGATGGACGATTGCTCGCTCTAGTCAAGTCTTCACTGGTGGCCGCCGTGGAAGCCACGGCCGTCGATTTTTCGCCAGCGATGCTCGCGGCCGCCGGGAAGCGCTTCGCCGGAGATTCTTCCGTGACCATCGTGACCCACAATCTCGACCATCCTCTGCCAGTACTGGGGAGCTTTGACGCGGTGGTTTCCAGCTTCGCGATTCATCATCTCGTGCACGAGAGGAAGCGGGAACTTTATACGGAGATTTACACCTTACTGAACGCGGGTGGAGTGTTTTGTAACTTGGAGCACGTGGCCTCGGCTACTCCGCGGCTGCACGAAGAGTTCCTGAATGCGCTGGGCCTTACGGCGGAAACTGAAGATCCTTCGAACAAATTGCTGGATCTTCAAATCCAACTTCAGTGGCTGCGGGAGATTGGATTTGTGGATGTGGATTGTCTGTGGAAGTGGAGGGAATTGGCGCTGATGGTGGGAAGGAAACGGTAAAGGCGATTCCAGGGATCCCCTTCGACAAGCTCAGGGCAAGCTTTCGACTAAGCGTAGTGATTCGCATTCGCGAATCACTGCGCTTCGCTCAGGATGACAAGGCTTGACGGCTGACGGTCTCCGCGATCCAATCGCCCGCTTCGCGCGTCCCGAGCGTTCCGCCGATATCCTGCGTGGTTTTCTTTTGTTGCACTGCTGCCAGCACTGCGGCCTCGATGTTCGCGGATTGTTTCGCGAGGCCTAAATGCGCGAGCATCATGGCTGCGGTCAAAATTGCGCCGAAGGGATTCGCTTGATTCTTCCCCGCGATGGGCGGGGCGGAGCCGTGGACGGGCTCGAACATTGATGTCTTACCGGGATGGATATTTCCACTGGCGGCCATGCCCAACCCGCCCTGCAATCCGGCGGCAAGATCGGTGATGATGTCGCCGAACATATTGTTGGTCACGATTACATCGAAGGGACGAGGGTCGCGCACCATCTGCATGCAGAGGGCGTCGACATACATATGCTGCGCGGCTATTTGCGGATGCTCGCCGCTGACTTCTTTGAAGACGCGCTGCCACAGGCCGCCTGCGTGGGTCATGGCATTGGACTTATCGACCATGAGCACGCGGCGGCGCGGCGAACCATCGAGTTTCGGATGTTGCTCGCAGTACTCAAACGCGTAGCGGATTATGCGCTCGACCCCTTTGCGCGTATTGATGTCCTCCTGAATCGCGATCTCGTCGGCCGTGTCTTGCTTAAAGACTCCGCCGGCGTCGGTGTAAACGCCTTCTGTGTTTTCACGAATAACGACAAAGTCGACGTCCCGGGGTTCGACGCCTTTTAGCGGGCAAAGCGCCGCATCGAGCAAGCGCACGGGACGAACATTGGCGTAGAGGTCCATTTTGAAGCGCATGCCGAGGAGGATTTCTTTGGCATGAATGTTGGTTTTGACGCGTGGGTCGCCGAAGGCGCCGGCGAAGATGGCGTCGTAATTGCGGGCGAGCATCGCGAAGCCATCGGGAGGGACGGTGGTTCCGTCGCGGAGATAGCGGTCGGCGCTCCAATCGAACTCGCTCAACTCGACATCGGCGCCGGAGGCTTGGATCACTTTGAGAGCTTGCGGGATTACTTCCTGGCCGATTCCGTCGCCGGGGATGACGGCAATGCGCTTTTTGGCAGGCTTTTGCGGGTCCACGGGTGAGAAGTTAACACAAGCGGAGGAGAATGGGAGAGACGATTTCCGATTGTCGGTTTCCGA
>JBAVUV010000238.1:0-5086 GCA_049696955.1 Candidatus Sulfotelmatobacter sp.
TAAAGAATATTCTTAGCGCCCGGCAAGCCGCGCGGGCCGCACATCACGGGAACGCCCTTCCAAATGCAGGTGGGGCGTTCGCCCGGCGCGGGAACCGTTGCGAGATCGAAATCGACGTAGTTGGCTACTACCAGGTCGAGCCGGCCGTCGCGGTCATAGTCAATGAATGCGCAACCCGTGCCCCAGGCTTTTCCTGTGCCGGCGACGCCAGCTTTCTGCGCTACTTCAGAAAAAACTCCGCCCTGATTGTGATAGAGCCGGTTCTTGCCGTAGTAAGTGACGTAGAGATCTTCCCAACCGTCATTGTCGTAATCTCCTACACAAACGCCTTGCCCCCAGCCTGTCGCAGCAAGTCCGGCCTTGGCGGTGACATCGGTGAAGGTTCCATCGTGATTGTTACGATAGAGGTGATTGCTCGGTGCAGGACCGCTGGGAAGAGTTCCAAGTCTCGTTCCGTTTACCAGAAAAATATCGGGCCAGCCGTCGTTGTCATAATCAAAGATTGCCACTCCTGTGCCGGTGGTCTCAATGATGTACTTCTTGGTATTGATACCGCCGAAAATTTCCTGCATCGTAAGGCCCGCTTTTTCAGCTACGTCGATAAAGTTGGCGATCGGCTTGGCTGGCGCGGCAAGCTTGGTCTGTTGGCCGAAGCCTGAAACGAGGCATGCGGTCAGAATTGCTGTGCAGATGAACGGTGGATAACTGAGGCGCATGCCGTACGAAGTCTTGAATCCCATGTCTCAGCTGTGAATGTTAGGAGCGTAACGGATATTGGTCAATGCCGCCTTCGCTCTTCCGACACGAAACAAGAATTGAGTTACGCTATCCTGACTGCCAGTTAGACAGAAGTACATTCTCGCCACTCATCACCGTTTCGACGGTTGACCGAGTCCGAAGATGGCTTACACTCTTCCTGGATAACGATGGATTCCATTCGAGTTTGTGCCGGGCTGATCGCGCTCGTTTTGATATGCGGCTCGGCGAGAAGCGCAGCTCAGACGCCTGCAAACAGCGCCTCGCCCAAAGCTTATCAAGCAGGAGTTGACGCCATGCAGCGGGGAGACCTCCCTGCGGCCCGCCTCGCTTTCGAGAAGGCGGTGCGCCTCAATCCCCAAAGTCCTGACGCGGAGAACATGCTTGGTCAAGCGTTGTTGCAGCTGGGCGATCTCGACGGTGCAATCGATCATTTTCGAGTGCTAGTGCGCCTTCGTCCAAAATTAGGCATCGCGCGCGCCTATCTAGCTCAGGCTTTGCAAGCCAAGGGGCTGCTGGACGAAGCGATCCTTGAGTTTCGCTCCGCCGTGGATCTAGCACCGCAACGATGGCAGGCCCACCAGGCGTTGGGGCGCGCACTCAGTTTGCAGCATAAGACAGACGAAGCCATCATCGAATTTAAGGAAGCGACCAGACTTGCACCACAGCAGGCCGAGCTCCGCGACGAACTTGGCTCGCTGCTCGCTCAGCAATCACAATTTGAAGAAGCAGAAAAGGAATTTCGAGAAACGCTAAGAATCAATCCGGAATATGAGCCTGCCTACTTCCACCTTGGCGTGACTCTATCGAGCGAAGGCGAGCAGGAAAAGGCACAGGCCGAACTGCAGCGTGCCGTGAAGCTGGATCCAACGGACGCAATGGCATGGTATTACCTGGGCACCACACTGGAGGCAGATGCAAAGCCAGACGACGCGTTGAGCTGTTTTAAACATGCAGTCGCACTGAAGCCTGATTCCGCGCCATTGCAAACCAGTTTGGGGCTGTTGTTGCAGCGCCGTGGAGATCCAGATGCCGCCGTGGCTGCGTTTAGAAGGGTCGTCGAACTGACGCCATCCGACCCCGAGGCTCACAATAATCTGGCGTTGGCTCTGGTACAACGCGGAGACGCCGGTGCCGCTATCAAGGAATTTCGCGAAGCCATCAAGATGCGTCCCGAAGATTCCGGGTTTCAAGGTAATTTAGGAACGGCTTATTTGCAGAGGACGGATTTCGACGCAGCCGAGGCACAATTTCGCGCAGCCCTTAAAATTGATCCGGGGAAAGCTATCCTGCATCACGATCTAGCGCTGGCACTCAAGTTCAAAGATGATCTTCCTGGCGCCATTACCGAGTGGAAGGAAGCAATTCGTCTCGATCCGAAGTTGGCGGATGCGAATTACAGCCTGGGAGTCACCCTTTGGCAATCAGGAGACTTTCCAGGGGCAGCGGAGCAATTGCGGCAAGCCATCCAAACCAAACCGGACTATGCCGAGGCCTATTACACCCTGGGCACCGTTCTAAAACAGATGAACAAATTACCCGAGGCCGCTGACGCACTGCGTCGGGCGATTCAACTCGATCCCGATTTTGCGGGTGCCCACACTACGCTGGCATCGGTTTTGCGCCAGCTGGGAGATAACGAGGGCGCAGCGGCGGAGAGTAAAGCTGGAGCCGAGATGAGTAAGAAGAGAACCGACCTGCAGTCGGCGACCTTCGCCACAAACTCCGGTCGCCGTCTGCTCAACGCCGGGGATATCGATGGCGCCATCTCTCAGTTTCGCACCGCAATTCGTGCCGTGCCTGCTTATGCCTTGGCACACTACGAACTGGGTTTGGCACTCAGTCAAAAAGGATTAAGAAACGAGGCCAACGCAGAGTATCGCAAAGCTGCTGAACTTGATCCTCAACTCGCTCCGCCCGCAAGCCCCGCTCACTAGATCAATTTGCAGGAGTCGCGGCGCCGTCTTAGCCGCGCTTGCGGACTGACACCAGGTCGGTAATCACTGGCACCCCATGCACCACCTTCACGTGCAGAAGCGCTTCAAATGGCTTCAGATCAGCCGCGGTCGAGACTCCCAAGCGCTGCAACAATACCGCCAGCGAATCTTGCCGGCAGACGTATTCCGCCGCCGCTTGCGTGCCGAAAGTGGTAGTTCCAGCCAGAATCAGAACTGATCGCGCTGGATCAATGCCCGGCACTAACGCAACTACCGCATAATCCTCCGTAGTCGGCAAACTCGGAGTGCTTCCCAGAAAGAATCGCGCTTCGCCCGGTTGCGGATGGACATTCACGACCGCCAAATCCCCTTTGCGAGGTCCGGAGGTGACTCTTTCAAAAACAAACTCCTGGGTTGAGGGGATATCCAGGAGCGTAAGATTTTCAGCAGGAGAACCGACGAAGATAAGGTCGTTGTTCTTGGCGTCGTCCAGAGAAAATAAACTGCCGCGCTTCACCCGAAGCGGCTGGTTGAGTAATACGAAAACGCGATCCAGTTCATGAACCGCCAGTACTTCGCCCACGCCGGTGTAATGATCCAAAATGAGCACGCCGGAATCGCCCGCGGCGTTGAAGTACCGCATCCCTGTCTCCGGACGCCCCACAAAGCTCCCATTGCTAAAAATCACCCATGGCTGCTGTGGACCACCGACAAACCGCTGCCAAAAAACCTGGTAGACCGCGGGGACGGATGGTTTCGCAAAGGCCTGAGTTCGGCTACGAAATGCGAACAGTGAGGCAGCTACCAGCAGGATCGAGAGCACCAGCACAGCGATCAGCCAGCCTCGGTTAGAGGGCGGTCTTCGAACTTTCCGATCCGCTTCGGCACCCAGCCGCGGAGCTACTGCTAGACTGCCGGGCGAAGCAGACGCGGCACGCACATGAAAGGTGAGGGCATAGGACTTTCTCGGCAACTCAACGACAATCTCGTCATCGGCGCCCTCATGGGCGTAATACTCTTCTAACTTTACCCGTAGCCGCCCGGCCTGCACGCGAACCGTCGAATCGCTCTGGGGATCGAATCCATGAGACCGCCCTAGAACCTCGGTCGCAATCTGGTATTCCTTCACGGCTGCACCGTGGTGGTCCAGCGAGGTTTCCGCCAGATAGCGGAGCAGTTTACACAAAGATTCGGAGCTCCGCAGGCTATGACTATTAATAAGCTTATCTATTTGTTGGAAGCATTGTTGCCGTCCCGCTTCGAAACTGTGTGTCAAAGCCATGTGACAGCCGAGTAACCAACTCCCGTATCTTGCTGCAGCACCAACATCTTATACACCTGTAACTACATGAAACCTAGTTTAACTTAAGTGAATAGTGTTTTTGTACTACCACTTGCACGCTCAACATTATCAGTAGTTCCCTGTTTTCTGTGGGGATGGCGTGATTCCCCAGGAGGAAGTTCATGAAGAGGTCAGTTCTGGCAGCTGTGGTAGCCCTGTTGCTCCTTAGCGGTCTGTGGACTCTCAAAGCATCTGGCCAAGCGGTTTTCGGCAGCATCATCGGCACCGTAACCGACCCCTCCGGGGCTGCGGTGTCTAACGCTAAAATCACCGTCTTAAATCAGGGAAAGGGAACAACGGATCAAACCACGACCAACGAAAGCGGGAACTACACCGTCACCCACTTGATCCCGGACGTTTATCAGGTGCGGATCGAGGCTCCCGGTTTTAAGACCATTGAGTTTAAGAACGTCGCCTTATCCGCAGATACGGATCAACGCGTCGACGGCCAATTCGCGGTTGGATCTGCCACGGAGCAGGTAGAAGTCACCGCGGAAGCCGAAGAACTCAAGACGGATCGTGCCGATGTCTCCATCGAGTTCAATCAGAAGTATGTGGAAGACTTGCCGATCATGAACCGGAATTTTACATCCTTCGAACTTCTTTCTCCTGGCACCCAGAAAATGGTGGGCTGGAGCCACGCGGCGACTGAGAATCCGCAAGGCAGTCAGCAAATTTTCGTGAACGGCCAGCACTTCAGCGGCACCGCATTCGAACTCGACGGCACGGACAATCAGGATCCGATCTTAGGAATTATTGTCGTCAATCCAAACCTGGATGCCATTCAGGAGACCAAGATAGACCTGCAGAACTACGATGCAGAGTTCGGCAAGGCACTCGGCGGCGTTGTCACCGTTCAGACGAAGTCGGGCAGCAATGATTTTCACGGCGAGGGTTTCTGGTTCCGGCGGACAGATGCTACCGCGGCTCGCGACCCGTTCACTCAATATGCGCCGAATCCTGTGACGGGAAAATTCATTCCATCTGACAGGTGGCAGCAGTTCGGAGGCACCATCGGCGGCCCGATCATCAAGAACAAACTATTTTTCTT
>JBAVUV010000239.1:0-1850 GCA_049696955.1 Candidatus Sulfotelmatobacter sp.
GCGTGGGATACGTGCTGCAGGATCTGGCGCTGTTTCCTCATCTGACGGTCGAGCAAAATGTTGAATATGGTCTGGCGCGTTTGGCGCGCGCCAACAGAAAACGCCGTGCGGCCGAGATGCTGCAGGAGTTGCACATCGATCATTTGCGGGGACGCCGCCCTGCGGAAATTTCAGGGGGAGAAAGGCAGCGTGTGGCTCTGGCGCGGTCGCTGGTGACCGATCCATGCGTGCTTCTGCTGGATGAACCCCTGGCAGCTCTCGATGTGGCGACCAAGGCGAAGATCCTGGACGATCTGCGGCGGTGGAATCAGGCGCATGGCATTCCTATCCTTTATGTGACGCATAGCCGCGAAGAGGTCATGGCGTTGGGAGAACGGGTGATTGTCTTGGAGGAGGGCCAGATCGTCGCGCAAGGGACGCCGCATGAAGTTTTGCGCGCTCCGCTGCAGGAAACGGTGGCGCAGTTGGCTGGCTTTGAGAATATCTTCGATGCGACGGTTTGGCTGGTGCACGAAGATCGCGGCACGATGACGTGCCGGCTGCCGGGCAGCGAAGCGGGCAGGTCCGTTCTTTTGGAGACGCCTCTGATTCGCGCCGAAGCTGGATCGCGGTTGCGCGTGGGAATTCGTGCGGGCGACATTCTGCTCGCCATTGCAAAGCCTGTGGGGCTCAGCGCGCGTAACGTGATTGCGGGGCGCGTGGTTTCTTTGGAAAGGCGGGACATGATCATTTCCGCGCGCGTCGATTGTGGCGTGGAAATGGATCTTTACCTGACTCTCGCAGCGCGCGACGACTTGCAGCTTGCGGCCGGTCGCGAGGTGTGGCTCGTGATCAAGACGCATTCGTGTCATTTAATGCAGAAGTAAAACCGAACGCAGGGTTTGCTTTCTTTGCGGTCAAAGGCGCTTCAACGCAGAGGACGCAACAAAGGCCGCAGAGCTTCGCGAAGAAATCCAGTTTGGTACTCATTGCTGCATTCTGACTTCTGCGTTTTGCAATTCGCTTTGCTGCATCTCGATTACGGCGACCCATTGTCCCTGCCGTTCTTGTGAAAATACGATGCGACCTCCAAGGATGTGAGCGACGGCGGCAGGAGGCAGATCACGATGAAAGCCGAAGAATCTGGTTTTCAATTCGGTCCATTCTCGCCAATGATCCCAGCGAGTCGGCCCGGGTTCGTATTTCGTCGAGAAGATCAGAGCGACATCGTAGTGGGAGCGGAAATCGGCGGAGGAGAGAACTTCGTCCAGAGAGAAATCTTCAATGCGCACGATGCTCATGGGACGCGTAATGTAGCCGAGCCAGGGGCGCGTGAGTTCGTCCGACGCTGGCCACGCTGTAAGTACGCGGGCCATGGGATAACGGGCCTCGAGAAACTGTTCGCTATTTTCGTGCAGCACAATGTAATCCCGGTAGGCGAGATTATCCTCCGGCGAGAATCCGTAGGGAGGATTCCAGAACCATGCGGCCACGAAGGCCAATACAACGAATGCAATGGCTGCGGGGCACCATTCAACCCTGCGCCACAGCGTGGAGACTGACACGATGATGATCAGAGGAACTGCCGGGAGCATATAACGCGCCAGCACCGCGCCGCCGATCAAAGCCATCGCCACGACATAAGCCAGGATGACGACGTAGAAAATCATTTGCACGGGAATGCTGATGCGAGGGCGTTCGGAGATGGAATCGCGCAGGGGCGGGAGCATCCACAGCGCAAGCAGCATGGCTGACGTCAAGGCCCATAGATGAAGATAGCCGCAGGTCTGCCACAAGCGCATCAGCAGA
Organism: Candidatus Sulfotelmatobacter sp.; assembly: GCA_049696955.1. GTDB lineage: Bacteria > Acidobacteriota > Terriglobia > Terriglobales > Acidobacteriaceae > Sulfotelmatobacter. The sequence goes on from JBAVUV010000239.1 coordinate 1,789, forward strand.
GCGAGGACGAAACGAGTGGGATTGAGGGTCGCAGCCACGTTGTAGCGGAAAAACTCAGGATT
>JBAVUV010000240.1:0-15977 GCA_049696955.1 Candidatus Sulfotelmatobacter sp.
GCTTTGGAATGTCGGAAAAGTCAATGTCCTCGTCGCGGAGCGCGTCAACGCGCTGCCAATCCGTCCTTGAGCGCATTTTCGTATTCTTGCCGCTCTTCATACGTTGCCTTTCTCAGAGAAGTTACGCGGAGGGTCTCGGAAGACGGTTCAGCAAATGCTATAAAGGCGAAGCGGTCTCGAATCATACCAATCCCAATCCACCGCTCCTCGCCATAGTCCTCGCGCGTGTCAGAACGGATAAGAAGAACGCCGCGGAACATCTCCTCAGCATCAGCGAAGTCGAACCCGTGCTTTCTGACGTTGGTGCGGTTCTTGGCCTCGTCCCATTCAAAATTCATTGTAACTCCAAATGTAGTTACATGCAAAGCAAAGTTGCGGCCATTCCTTTGAGCCTCTTGAATATCGCGGTCGGTTGGCGGGCTCTCTGTGACGGATGTCACAAGCATCCTTGAGAATTTCTCTATGGCATCCCGTTAAAGGACTAAATGCGAAGCATCAATTGCTCATTCCAGCCGTTGAATGGTTCACACCCGAGGTTATTCGTGTCGGCTTGTTAGACTAGAGGTTTGACCATGCCTTCGCGCTACGCACAATGGATGTACGACTGGGAGCACCGCCTCACCTCGGTAGACAACAACCGCGTGGTGCGCCCGCTCGATTGGGGCATCGAATTCGCCCAGGACTGGCCGTGCCGCAACGGCACGCGTCCCGGGCAACCCGTCGAAGATCCGGCGAAATTCTTTATCGACTTCAACCGGCGCATCGTCGCCTCCAGCGACGAATTTTTTTCTTACAAAGTGCCTACCGATTTCCGCATTGAGAAGCGTGAAGTGCAGGTTTTCTCCACCCGCGAAGTTCCTGATCCGAAGCTGGAAGCGAAAGTGAAGGGAACGTTCGCCGAGTTCCTGCGCTTCACGGCTCCGATCAAAACGCCGTATCCGGAAAATAATCTGGCAAACGCCCGCTGGTTTCCCGCCCGCGGACGCCGCGCCCTCGTCCTCTTGCCGCACTGGAACGCAGACGCCATCGCTTACGTCAGCCTGTGCAAAGTCCTGAACATGCTTGGCATCTCGGTGTTGCGTCTGAGCATGCCCTATCACGATATCCGCATGCCCGCCGAGATCAGCCGCGCCGATTATGCCGTCTCCGCCAACATCGGACGCACCCTCGATGCGGTGCGCCAGGGCGTAGTCGATGTGCGCTGCTGTCTCGATTGGCTGGAGCAGCAAGGCTATAACAAGTTGGGAATTGTCGGCACCAGCCTGGGATCGTGTTACGCATTTATCGCTGCCGCGCACGATCCACGCATTCGCGTCGCGGCCTTCAATCATGCTTCCACTTACGTAGCCGATGTCGTATGGCACGGGCAGTCCACCCGGCACATCCGCCAGGGAATCGAATCGCAAACGAATCTCGAAACCCTGCGCCAATCCTGGCTCGCAGTCAGCCCCATGGCTTACTTCCAGCAGTTCGCGCGCTGGCCGCGAAAATCGCTCATCATTTATGCGAAGTACGATCTCACTTTTCTGCCCGAACTGTCGCGCAATGTGGTGACCGAATTCGAACGCCATGGATTGGATCACAAAGTCGTGGTTCTGCCCTGCGGCCACTACACCATGGGTGAGACACCATACAAATATATGGATGGTTGGCAGCTAGCCTCGTTTCTGCGAACTGCTTTTGAAGGTTGAGCCATCTCGGCGATTGGGAACCAGGCGGTAGAATGTGACATGGCCGTGGCGAACACAACTGATACCGAAACGGTGATAGAGTACCGTCGCGGCGAGTTCGCGATCAGCACCGACCGCGAACGCTTGAGCCTGGATGTGGTCCATGGGTTTCTCACAAACTGCTATTGGGCGAAGGGGGTTCCCCGGGAAGTCGTGGCTCGATCAATCCAGCATGCGCTCTGTTTCGGTATTTACGACGGAAACGGCGCGCAGGTTGGCTTCGCCCGCGTGATCAGTGATTTCGCTACGATTGCCTATATCGGCGACGTATTTGTGCTCGAAACCCACCGCGGGCGCGGCCTTGGCAAGTGGCTGATGCAGTGTATTATGCAGCATCCCACGCTGCAGAATCTGCGGCGCTGGATTTTGACCACCCGCGATGCGCACGCTCTCTACTCGCAAGTTGGTTTTACTCCGGTCAAGTTCCCGGAAAGATTCATGGAACTTCACAATCCCGACGTATACGAAGCCTCCAGGAAAACGATATGAAGAATTCCGCTATTGCGAATATGTATCGCCCGCTCTACGAAGCCGACCCGCAAATCGCCGCTGCCATCGACAACGAGACCCGCCGCCAGCACGAAGGCCTGGAACTGATCGCCTCCGAGAATTTCGTCAGCGAACCCGTGCTCGAAGCTGCAGGCTCGGTGTTCACGAATAAATATGCTGAAGGATATCCCGGCAAGCGCTATTACGGCGGTTGCGAATTCGCGGATGTAGTCGAGAACCTGGCCCGCGATCGCGCCAAACAATTATTCGGCGCCGAGCACGCCAACGTGCAGCCCCATGCTGGCTCGCAAGCCAATATGGAAGCCTACGCAGCTGTGCTGCAACCGGGCGACACGATTCTCGGATTGAACCTGGCGCATGGCGGCCATCTGACGCACGGACATCACCTTAATTTTTCCGGCAAGACTTACAAGATCGTTCCCTACGGTGTGACCAAGGAAACCGAGACTATCGATTACGACGCATTGGAAAAACTAGCCGAGGAGCACCGTCCGAAGCTGATCATCGGTGGCGGCAGCGCCTATCCGCGCACCATCGATTTTGCCCGCATGCGCCAGATTGCCGACAAAGTTGGAGCACTCTTCCTGGTCGACATGGCGCATTTCGCCGGATTGGTGGCGGGAGGGGCTCATCCGTCTCCGGTGCCACACGCGCACATCGTAACTTCTACTACGCACAAGACCCTGCGCGGTCCGCGTGCGGGCATGATTTTATCCAAGGCAGAATTCGCGCAAGCAATCGACAAAGTAGTTTTTCCCGGAATGCAGGGCGGCCCGCTGATGCACATCATCGCCGCAAAAGCGATCTGCTTTCAGGAAGCGATGCAGCCCGAGTTCCGCGACTACGCAAATCAAGTCGTCGCCAACGCGAAAGTGCTGGCAGATACGCTCGCGGCCGAGGGCTTTCGCATCATCTCCGGCGGCACCGATACACACCTGATGCTGGTTGATGTCTTCGCAAAAGGCATTCTAGGGAGCGAAGCCGAGAAGGCGCTGGGAGAGGCCGGAATCACCGTGAACAAGAATGCCATTCCTTTCGACGTCAATCCGCCGCTGAAGCCGAGCGGTATCCGGATCGGCACACCCGCTCTCACCACCCGCGGAATGAAAGAACCCGAGATGCGGCAGGTCGGGCACTGGATTGCCGCTGCACTCCTTCACCGCACGGATACGGCAGTTCTGACGAAAATCCGTAACGAAGTGCTGGGCCTGTGCGAAGCTTTTCCACTTTACGCAGAGCGCCGGGCCAAGGCACAGGCCGAAGTACGAGCCTAGCGAGATTACTTTGATTCTATTGGGCACTCTCGCGTCCCCTGTGGTTAAATGCCTTCCGTGAAGATCGCTATCGACATCCGGCGCATGACAGAGTTCGGCGTCGGTACCTATATCCGCAACGTCATCAGAACTCTGGGCAGGCTTGACCATGAGACCACCTATCTCCTCCTAGGTCCTGCCGCCAAAGTTAAAGAAATCGGCCCGCTGCCGCCGAACTTCCACACCGTCGCTCTGGCGGAGCCGGAGCGCTCACTCACCAGCTACCGCGAATTTCGCATGCTGGTAAAGCGCCTGGAGTGCGACCTGGTTCATATTCCGAATTTGTTTTCCGTGCCGCGCGCTCTGTCGTGTCCCTATGTGATGACGGTGCACGATATCCTCGATCATCTCTCGCGTACTCGCGAGCGAACCGGATTTTGGCGAACCTTGCACTTCCAGATGACCAAGCAGGTGTTGAGCGGAGCGGCACGCATCTTCGCGGTCTCGAACTTCACGAAATTGGAAACGGAAAAAATATTCAAGATTCCCGCGGGACGCATCGAGGTTGTCTATAACGCGATTGACGAAAGGCTGTTACAGGGCCACGCCAACCCTGCGGACCGCCAGTTGATTGTCGAGCGTTATCAGGTCACTTATCCATTTCTGCTTTATGCTGGAAGAATCAGCCCACACAAGAACGTGGTGCGCATGATCGAAGCGTTCTCCGCTCTGAAAACGGAGCTGGAAAAAGATCAGTTGTTTCCGGACCTGAAACTCATCATCATCGGGGACGACGTCTCCGGCAATCCCGACCTGCGGCGCACGGTCATTCGAAGCGGGGTGCAAAATGATGTACGCTTCTTAGGCTTTGTGCCCATCGAAGTACTGCGCACTTTTTACGATGCCGCCAAGATTTTCGTCTTTCCGTCGCTCTATGAAGGCTTCGGCCTGCCGCCGCTGGAGGCGATGGCTCACGGCACGCCGGTCGTGACGTCCAATGTCTCTTCGCTGCCCGAGGTGGTGGGAAATGCCGCGGTGCTGGTGCATCCGGAGAACGTTTTCGAAATCATGCGTGCCCTGCACCGGGTTCTTCTCGATCAGCCCTTGCGCCAGAAAATGAAAGAGCGCAGCTTCCGCCAGGCGGCCAAGTTTTCCTGGGAAAAATCCGTCCGTCGGATCATGGATGTTTATCAGGAAGTCCTGAGTCAGACCAGCAATACAGAATCATCCGGCCAGTCGTCCGCTCCCGGCAGCAAGACCACAGCAGGCGTGGCCTAACCGACATTTTTCGCACCAATTTGTATAAATCTCTGAGCGCGGGTCTACTTCACCAGAGGCTGGCCAGGCGAAGCGATGGAGAGTTTGTGCAGCTTGGCTGTGACCCGGTTGCGGTCGGCATCGGTCTGAGCCGAAGCCAGGCGTTTGCGGAGTGTGGTGATCTTGTGCTGACGAGCTCGGCGCCGGCGAATTTCCGGCCGGCGGCTGGGTGCTGACATTGAATATGCTCCTAAGTGAGATTGAGAAAGCTTATTTACTGTGGATTATTCTGTGGCCGGCCTCGGAGTTAGCTTCGCGCTGCTTATTCATCTGTTGCTCTCTGCGCCGCTGATCTTCTTTGGCTCTTTCCACTGCATCGATCTGGGCCTGCGTCCACCGCTCTGCTTTTTGTGCCACATCGCGGGTCTTAGCTGCCATATCGCCCCCCAGGTGCTTACTATCTAAGTATCGGCCACGATGGTCGCTGCTGTCCACCAGAACTCGCCCGAAACCACCGTCAAGGTTGCCCTGTACGCGACAGCATCGGCATGAGGCAGGGCGATCATTACCGACTCCGATATGGGCTCTGAGGGTTCGACCCCATTATTCCCCGAGAATACCTCGAACGCCGCCAGGCTTTTCCATCGAACCTCACTGGGGAAAAGCGGGGCTTGCCCTTGCATATCCGCAGAGTCGATGAGTAGCCCCGTTCCCTTTTGTTGAATCGACACCTTCGACAAGCCAATATTTCTGATCCCTCACCACGACCCTGAGAAACCAGTGCCCTGACCGCTTCTCAACAGAAGCCTCCACCGAACATTCCAACCTTGGCTTATAGATTCGTCCGCGAAAATAGTTGAGATAAGTCCATGCGGCGCCTCCAAAGATGGCCACGATCTCGCAAAGATCCTTGGCAGTCTCGACCCAGCGGCTGAAGTCTGAGGCAAACACGCATTATTCCCTATTGAACGATGAACCCGATCTTGCTCCTTACACCAGGCTCGTTTTCGACAACGGCATCTCCCGGATTCGTTTTCCGGTTGCCGCATGAATGGCGTTGTAAAGCGCCGGAGCAAACGGCGGGACTCCCGGTTCTCCCGCACCCGCCGGAGGAGCATCGCTCTCCACAATGTAAACGTTGGTATGCTTCACAGCGCTATCCATGCGAACCAGCCGATAATCGTTAAAGTTGCTCTGGTTGACCACTCCGTTCGTGACGGTGATCTCGCTAAACAGCGCCAGACTCGCGCCAAAGTTCGCCGCTCCTTCGAACTGGTTGCGGACATTGTCCGGCGCAACAATCGTCCCCGCGTCCAGCGCCGTCCAAACATTAGGAATCGTTACTTGGCCCATGTCGTCTACTTTGACTTCCACCACGGTAGCCACGTAAGTCAGAAAGCTGCGGTGGGCGGCGATGCCGAATCCGTGTCCCTTGCCGCTGGCACGTTTTCCCCAGCCTGACTTTTCCGCCACCATTTGCACCACGCGAGTCAGACGCGCCGTGTCGAGTGGATAGTGCTTTTGCTCATCCGGGTCGTCGGGGTCCGCTTTCAGCGGAACGATTCGCGGCGGTCCGATCAGCTCGAGCAAATATTGAACTGAGTCCTGATTGGCGGCGTTGGCCAGTTCATCCGCAAATGAGTGAATCGCGAATGCGTGATAGATGTTGGCCACGCTGCGCAGCCATCCGATACGCACATGAGCATCCGCGGGTCCATTTTCGGCGCGATGGTTCGGAATGTCGAACGGCAGATTGTTCCACCCCAATCCCATTTCATCGTCCGCGTATTTGGCGTTCACGTCGAAGGTCGATCCGATCGGCGGATAGACGGTGCGCTGCAGCCACGCAGTCGGCTTGCTATTCGCTCCCACCGCCGCTTTCATATACATAGCTGCAACCGAATGGTAGAAATCGAATTGGATATCGTCTTCACGACTCCACACAACCTTCACCGGCTTGCCGAGTTGCTTCGAGAGCACCGCGGCTTCGGCGACTTGATCGGGTTTTGATTTCCTCCCGAACCCTCCGCCGAGTAGCGGAACATGGCAAGTGACGTCCTCTTTCTTAATCCCCAGCACACTGGCAATGGTTTCCTGTACGGCTTGAGGAGCCTGCGTCGGCGCCCACGCCAGAACTTTTCCATCGCGGTACTCAGCAACGGCGACAGGCGGTTCCATAGAAGCATGCGCCAGATGCGGAGCGTAGTACTCTGCCTCGATTATCTTCCCGCCCTTGGCGAATTCCGCATCCACGTCACCCAAATTACGCACCACCTTGCAGGGCTGCCGGGACGTAGATTCCAGCGTCTTGCGAAATTCATCGGAGTTGTAGACCGCGTTGGGGCTCGTATCCCAATCGATTTTCAGGGCCTTGCGCCCGCGAAATGCCGCCCACGTGTTATCGGCGATCACGGCCACACCGCCCAATGGTTGAAAATGGTGCGGTGGCTTGAAGGGAGCAATGGTCAGCGTCTGTTTCACGCCACGAACTTGCAGCGCCGCCTTGTCGTCATAAGATTTCACTTTCTGTCCCAGAACCGGCGGATGCTCCACAGAGGCATACACCATTCCAGGCATCGTGGCGTCCATGCCGAAAACGGCTTTGCCGGTGACCATGTCCGGAAGATCGAAGAGTGCATTGTCTTTACCGATGTAGCGCCACTGCGATCGGTCCTTGAGCGGCACATCTTCCTTCTTGGGAACCGGCAGTTTGGCCGCTGCCGCCACGAGCTCGCCATAGCCAAGCCTTCGGCCACTGGTCTTGTGCATCACGAAGTTAAGTTCCGTGCTGCACGCTCGCGCCGGCACGCCCCATTGCTGCGCGGCGGCGGTAATCAACATCACGCGGCCGGTCGCGCCAACTTGCCGCATCTGGTCGAAGAAGCTGCGAACCGAATGCGAGCCGTCCGTATCCTGATCGCCATATTTGGCATCGCCGATCGCCTGATCAATCTTCACCTTCGCCCAATCGGCATCCAGTTCGTCCGCAACCACCAGCGGAAGCGCAGTGCGGCTGCCGCAGCCCATCTCTGAGCGGCTGGCGACAATGGTGACCGTCCCGTCGCTCGCAATGGAAAGAAAAATGTCCGGCTGAAAAACCGCCGCAGAGTCGCCTGAAGCCTTGGCCCACAGCGGCTTTGGAACAAGCTGCAGTCCCAGTACAAATGTTCCGGTGGCGAATGCACCCTTCAGAAATCCGCGGCGGCTGACATTCTCGATATTTTTCATGCCATCTCCTTCGCAGCCTGGTGAATCGCCGACCGGATACGCTGGTAGGTTCCGCAACGGCACAGATTCCCCGCCATCGCCTCATCAATCTGCTCGTCGCTGGGATTGCGATTCTGCTTTAGAAAAGCGATGGCCTGCATGATCTGGCCGGTCTGGCAGTATCCGCATTGCGGAACCTTGATCTCCATCCAGGCCTTTTGCACGGGATGCAATCCTTGAGCCGAGATGCCTTCGATCGTCGTAATGCTCGCTCCGTTCACATCTTTCATCGCCACCGAACAGGATCGCACCGCCTCACCATTCCTATGAACCGTGCAGGCTCCGCACAAAGCCATGCCACAGCCAAACTTTGTCCCGGTAAATCCAGCAACGTCGCGCAGATACCACAGCAGCGGCATCTCCGGATCGCCGTCATAGGTCTCTTCCGTTCCGTTTACTTTGAAGCGGACCATTTCCCCTCCGCGATTACGCGTCGATAGAATTTTGCTGAGATTGTCTATCCTATTGATCCGCGGCGCAAGGTTCAAGCGCACGCGATGCGAGCGCATCACGCTCTACGCCGCGGTAAGCAGGATCGGCGCACCTTTCGTGATCACAAGCGTATGTTCATAGTGCGCCGACGGCCTGCGATCCGCTGTGACCACCGTCCACTTATCTGGGGCCACGAACGATCTTCCCGATCCCGCCGCAATAATCGGTTCCACTGTAATCACCCGGCCTTCTTCCAGAATTTGATTCGCCTCCGGATCAGGATAATTGGGCACTCGCGGCTCTTCGTGAATGGTGCGTCCAATGCCGTGCCCTCCCAGATCGCGAATCACGGAAAATCCGCTGCGCCTGACTTCGCGCTCCACCGCTCGTCCAATCTCCGAAACCCGGAAGCCGGCCCGTGCCACCAGCATCGCCTTCGCGAACGCCCGTTCCGCGCACTCGATCAGGCGCTGCCGCTCCTCAGTCACTTCGCCCACCGGCACCGTGACGGCCGCGTCCGCCATAAAACCGTCCTTCTCAATCGTGACATCGAGCTTCACCAGGTCGCCAGCCTCGAGCGCCCGTTTCCCCGGAATGCCATGCACCGCTTCCTCGTTGACGCTAATGCAGTTCACGCCAGGAAATTTGTAAACCAGCGCCGGGGCTGAGCGTGCCCCATGCTGCGTCATCACGCCCGCTCCCACTTCATCCAATTCTCCCGTGGTGATTCCCGGCTTTACCGCGCTCTTCATCGCGCTCAGCATCAGACAGACGATGGCGCCGGCCGCACGCATCCCGGCCAATTCTTCCGGACCATTGATCGACATACGACTACCTCAAGAACATGATAACCCTTATTGAAAGCAGCCTGATTCACGCAGGTTTCCTGGGTCCGAAGAAGAAGAGCAGCGCGAATCCGCCGATGTAGTAGGGCACGCTCTGCCGAAAACTGCAGCCGATGAAGCGCGAAGCCAGGCCAAACAAGCCCAGCAGGTCGCACAAAACATAGGTGACCAGGTAGCCGTTCTTCCAATGATCTAAAATCACTGGATCGTCGGGATGCGCCGCCAGGCTTGGCTCGAAGCGCAATACCAGAGTCCGCCGGATTACAAAAATCACGCCCACAATCGCCACCCCGGCGGTGGTGAAAATGTAGCTCAACGAAGGATCAGGAACGGCGGCCCGCCAGCGCGGAACTTCGCCAACACCAGCATAAACCAGAATGCTGGCCAACATTCCCCACTGCATCGTCCGCAGTGTCTTGAAAGTCCCTCGCATGTACAACCGCCCCGCGTTGAGAACATTCTCCTGCAATTTCTGCCGCCGCCGCGGAAATTTGTAAGCCCGCATCCATTCAGGTACTATTCCTCGCGCCACTCAGCGGCCATGTTCGGCGCCGTGCAATCCGGGGCGAAGCCGGAAAAATATCTGGAACGATAAGGGAAAGTTTCCATACGCCGCATCCAGCAGGGCGGGCTTCGAGTAAATGGTTACATCCGCGCCCGCCCCCAGTTGCCACGCATGATTCTGCACCAGATCGCGTGTCCCTCCGAAAGTGTAGCCGCCGATGCGGTAAGCCGGATGCACCGCCGCACGGGGAAACAATTCGTCCTTATCCACCAGTTCCAGCCGCGTGAACGCATAATCGCGCCGCCGGAAATTCAGCGTGGATTCCAGCAGATAGCCGTTCAGATTGGTTCCTGGACCGATCTCATGCACCCGGCCCCAGATCAGCGAATTCGCCCAATAGCCCCACCCTAAGGGACGGTTGTATTCGATGGAAGCGGTCTGCCGCCACTGGTTCCAGGGTTCCAGCGCCTCCGGATGGTCAAGATGCCCAATGCTGTATTGCGCTGTCCAGTTTCGATTCGGGGCAACACTACCACGTACCGACCAGGAATCCAGCGCCGCCGGCTGAATACTCCAGCGTTCTTCGTTCGGCTCATGTCCGTTAAACGCGGAGCCTTCCAGTTTGAAACGGTCGATCACAAGCCCAGTCGTAACCACCCCGAAGCTGGTGTGCGTGGAATCCTCCAGGTGATGCCCCAGCGGCGCCAGCGGCAGCTCCGCCGCCGAGGTTCGGTGAATGTAGGTAACCGGACCGAGTGCCGGCTCCGCCGACGGGCCGCCATACAGCTCCCACGTGACCTTCTCAGAAATCGGAATCAGGTATAGCGCTGCAAGCTCCGCGAAAACATTATGCGGATGCTGGTGATCGACCAGCGCCTCGCCATGATAAGTCTCTCCGGTTTGAAACAACTCGGGAAATCCGGGATGCGGCGAGGTCAGCGATTCCGCCGAGAACATCTGCCGCAGCAGAAGCATTCCCCGGCCCAGCTTATGCTGCTCCATCAGCATTCCCCAATTGACCGACTCAGCCTTGCCTTCGCCGCGCGGTCCGCCTTGCTGGTTGTAGTCGGTAAAGATCACGCCATGCGCCATCAGCTCCCAACCTCCCCGCATCACCATCCGCGCGTGTTCCGGCACCGATGCCGGCTCCCATGCCGTTCCCGATCCCGCATGCGGCGAGGGCAACTGCAAAGGCTTGGTCTGTTCCATTTGCATATTCATTGCATTCATCGAACTATCCTGTGCCCACACTGGAGCAACGCTGCTCGCAATAACAACCAAAGCTCCCACAATTGCAAAGTAGACTGCTCGCGCCACAAAACCCTCCCATCGCAACAGCAAGACAAATAAAGACAACGATGCCGCACGCGCTGGACGCATGCCGGGGGAAAATCAGCTGGGAGTGTGGTCTAGATTCTTAGAGCAGTAACGATGGTGGGACCGCCGGAAGCAGCAAATGCGGGAAGCCAGTCGAAAGAGCATTGCTCAGAGGAAGAGCCAAACCAAGCAAACCAATGATCGGCGACTGGATCAGCGTCAACTGTGTGCGGCGATGGCGGTGGTGAAAAAGCAGCAACCGGCAGCGCGCGTGCCGGAGAGTTTACGCAGCACCGCATGTCATGCGAGCGCGATTTGGGCGCCACCGGATCGGGATGGCATCCCCTATGCCGCGAACCTGCAGAGGACGAATGAACCGGAACAGAGGGCAGGCACGTGGCTCCGGCGCTGGAGGCTAAGACTGCGCCCAGCAATGCCACGGTTACGATCTGAAGAGCAGCGATTTTGCCCAGACGCTCGAGCATAATCAATCTGTGTTCCGGCTATGTCCCGGTAATCTTCACCCGAAGCTCTTCAGGCAGCCGCTCCCGGATCTCCGGAGGCAGGCGGTCATGCACGCGGCGCGCGCCCTGTTTTGCCGCATCCAGCACGGTTACGGGCGCCGGCGTAGCCACCGCCACTACCAGCCAGATCAACGCGGATAAGGCAAAGCCAGCCAGGGCCGCAATCTCCAGCCAGAAGGCATGCCGCGGCCCAAAATGGCGGATCACGCCAAAGGCCAGCAGAAATACACCGCCGGAAACCGAAGCCAGCGCGATCAGTCCTACATCGATCATGCGGTGGATGCGCTGGTGGCCGCGGCAGCGCTCGCAACCCGCGAAATGGCTTTCGTAGTCGGCGCGCATCTCCGGGGCCAGGCCGGAAATATCGTAGCGCCAGCCTGCCAGAATCTTGCCTACAATTGGGTCAATGCACTGCTGACTCATAGATAACTGGAAAAGACAACTGCGACGATAACTACAGCTGAATGGGCGGCAAAATCTCGGACTGCACCGCCACCATCACGCGGTTGTGAAATAACCCGCCGCGCAGGGCCAATGCTCTTTCCGCCTCTCGCCGCGCGATTTCCGGATGATTGTTCTGCTCAGAGAGATGCGCCAGCACGACAAAGGCTGCATTATTATCATAGTCGCCGGTGAAGAAATCCGCGAGTTTCTCGTTCGAGAGATGCCCCATGTTGCTGGCCACGCGCTGTTTCACGCTCCAGGGATAGGGCCCGCCGCGCAGCATTTCCACATCGTGATTCGACTCCATGATCAGCACATCGGAGCCGCGCAAGTGGTCGCGAACGTTCACTGGCAAATAGCCCAGGTCGGTCGCCACGCTCACCTTGGCGCCTTCCACGCGAAAAGTAAAACCCACTGGATCCGCCGCATCGTGCGGAATGGTGAAGGGCTTTACCTCAATATCGCCCACCTGAAAACGGTGTCCCGATTCAAACTTCGCCAGTTTTTCCAGTTGCGGACGCTCGCCGTTTTCGTTGCGCAGTGCTCTCGCCCACGCGGCGTGCGTTGCCCCGGTCATAAAAACCGGGATGCGCAACTTCTTCGCCAGCATCGCCAGCCCGTAAACGTGATCGGAATGTTCATGGGTAATCAGAATCGCGGAAAGCGATCGTGGATCTTCCCCCAGCGCCTTCATACGCTTGAACGTCTCCCGGCAGGAGATGCCGGCATCCACCAGTATCCTGGTGCGCGTGCTGGCTACGAACGCGCAATTCCCGCGGCTCCCACTGGCCAGCATCGACACGGTTACACACATGCTGCGAGCATACGCGTCCCCCCTGTGGAATTGGGAGTAACTTTTTCGCTATCCAACACTTTTGAACATCGCCTTCGGCTTACCGGGGTCCTGTTTCCGCAAACGAACCTGCGTTAGAAACTGGGAACCGGACGCCGGCAGCGGGCTCTATTTGCCTTGCCGCAGATTGTCGATCGCGCGCCGCATCACCGCTCCCCCATACGCTCCCGCCATTCCCGGCAGCGCCGTTAGAAACGATCCATACACCTGCCCGCGCGTTGGCTTCACGGTCATAATCAAATACGCTGCAAGTTCGGTCAGGGGAATAAAAACCGCCACCACTATCACCCACCGCCACGGCCATCGCGGCCGCAGCAGACCCAGCAGCATGCACGCGATTAATACCAGCAACGCAGTCAACAGCAGATCATCAACCGCGACATCCACCCATCCCGTCCCGATGCCCGCGAGGGCGGCGAGAAAATAGAATGGCAGATCGCTGCTGGCTCGCCGCGAAGTTGTCTCGGTTGGCATCGAAGATTGTTGATTTATGATTGTTGATTACTGATCGGAAATCAAAAGCGAGTTCCCCTGGGGCTGGTTTTCAATCAACAATCATCAATCAGCAATTTTCAATACCGATAAAACCCCCGCCCACTCTTCCTCCCCAGCCACCCCGCATCGACCATCTTAATCAACAGCGGACATGGCCTGTACTTCGGATCTCCCAATCCATCGAGCATCACCCGCATAATATCCAGGCAAACATCCAGCCCGATAAAGTCGGCCAGCGTCAGCGGCCCCATGGGATGCGCCATCCCCAGCTTGAACACTTCGTCCACCGCCTCAGCCGTGGCCACACCTTCCATCACCGCATACATGGCCTCATTCAGCAACGGCATCAGCACCCGGTTGGATACAAATCCGGGCGCGTCATTGACCTCGACCGGAGTCTTGTCCAACTTGACCGCCAAGTCGCGCACGGTCGTAAAACTTTCCTGCGAAGTGGCCAGCCCACGAATCACCTCCACCAGCTTCATCACCGGCACCGGATTAAAGAAATGCATGCCAATTACTTTTTCGGGACGTTTGGTCAGCGCCGCCAACTTTGTAATCGAAATCGAAGAGGTATTGGATGCCAGAATCACCTCAGGCCGCGCCAGCCGGTCAAGATCGCGAAAAATCTCCGTCTTGATCTCAAACTTTTCGGTCGCCGCCTCCACGATAAAATCGCATTCGGCAAGTTTCGAGCGGTCGGTGACTGGCCCGATTCGTCCCAACGCCGCAGCCTTGTCGGAAACAGTAATCTTGTTCTTTGCGACCTCGCGATCAAGGTTCTTGGTGATTGTCGCAATCCCGCGCTCCAGAAAGCGTTGCTCTACATCGCACAGCACTACCGAATAGCCGCCACGAGCAAATACATGAGCGATGCCGTTGCCCATGGTTCCTGCACCAATTACCCCGACACGTTTGATATCCATGATTAGAGAGCCTCCGAGCGGTGCGCCCAGCCTCGCAGGCACCATTGGAGTGGGTGCCCCACTCTTGCGCGTTCTCTGCGCAAGGGTGGGAGGCAGTCGACCAAGAACTAAGCCTTCACTCCGCATACCCCATCACTAATTAAAATAACAGGTATGCCTAACTCAACCGACAAGCTGATTGAATCCTTTGCATCGAAGCTCCGGGTTCTCGGAGTGCCCATACGAGAGGATGATAATAAACTGCGGCTTGCGTCGTTCGAGAAAAAGCTTCCCAAGCGACCGCCGCAATCATTCGCATCCCTTCTGTCGCACTACTCATTCCGCGCGTTCGACGTAGGCGGAATCTCGCTGTTCGAATGGGATTCTGACTTGAATGCTTACACTGCGGAAGCGTGCGCGGCGAAGGGCAGCCTGTCTGAAGTCATGTTGCCCGCAGGATTCGCGCAAATAGGCCGTCCCGATACCGGCAGCTTTGATGCCATCTGCTTCGACCTGAATGAACCAAAGCAAAACCGTGAATATCGAATCGTTCAGATCGATCATGAGGAAATTCTGTGCAACTGGCGGGTACGGGTTACACGAGAACCATGGTCCTCTTTCGTGAAGCTCATTGAGCGCGCGCTTTCTAGCGTCGAACCCATGGTGCATTACGAAGACCCACGCACGTAGCTGACCTGAACCGTCTCGATTGCACCACCAAATCTGCGTCCACGGTGAGGTGTAAAATATCTAAAAGATCTTAAGGTCCAACGACGAGATTAACGTAGAACGTTCGAAAGGATTCCCCATGGCAACCTTGGAAGCCCCCGTCCGGCCGCGCACAACCACTCACCAAGGCCCGTTCGTCAACGAGCCCTTCTATGACTTTCGCCGCGAAGAAAACGCGCGCAATATGCGCGCCGCCATCGAGCGCGTGCGCGGCCAACTCGGCCGCGAATATGACCTCATCATCGGCGGCCAGCGCGTCAAGACCACCGACAAAATTAAGTCGCTGAATCCCTCGCGCCCGTCGCAAGTCGTCGGAATCCACCAGAAGGCCGGTAAAGAGCATGTGGAACCCGCGATGCAAGCCGCGCTCAAAGCCTTCGCGTCCTGGAAAAACACCTCGGTCGAAGAGCGCGCCAGCCTGCTGTTCCGCGCCGCCGACCTGATGCGCCAGCGCAAAATGGATTTCATGGCCTGGCTGGTTTTTGAAGTCAGCAAGAACTGGGGCGAAGCCGACGCCGATATCTCCGAGACCATCGACTTCCTCGAGTTCTACGCCCGCGAAGCTCTCCGCTTCGCAAGAACCGAACCGCCCGTGCAGTTGCCCGGCGAGCGCGACACCCTTAGCTACATCCCGCTCGGCGTCGGCGCGGTCATTCCTCCCTGGAATTTCCCCTGCGCCATCATGGCCGGCATGACCGTCGCCTCCATCGTCAGCGGCAACACGGTGATCCTGAAACCATCCAGCGACTCCCCCACCATCGCGGCGAAATTCGTCGAACTGCTGGAAGAAGTGGGCCTGCCTGAAGGCGTCGTAAACTTCTGCCCCGGCGCGGGCGCGAGCTTCGGCGATGCCGTCGTCGCCCACCCTAAAACCCGCTACATCGCTTTCACCGGCTCGCGCGAGGTGGGAT
>JBAVUV010000241.1:0-2356 GCA_049696955.1 Candidatus Sulfotelmatobacter sp.
CCGGTTGGGATTTATTCCGAGCCCGCATCCATCGAGCCTTTTGCGCTAGCGCCATTTTTCGCCGCGAAGCTGCTGATATGACTCGTTTCGGGGAGTTCGCTTTCCCAGATCCGGATCCGCCCAACGACTCGATCACCGAAATTGCGTGATCCAGCTTCTCCACATGTGACTGTGCTTCTCGCCGCTCAGCACGTAGTTGCTGGAGCGCATTCTCTAGGTTTGCCATAATCCCCCTCAAGATTTACAGCGAGCCTGATTGTATAGGATGGAGATGATCTTATAGCTAATATTAGAATGGCCCGATAGCCCGGTCTGTTCAGGCCTGATTCTGCTAAGCTGATCGGCGTAAAATAAAGCGGCTAAAGGACAGAACCGTGGAAGTAGTGGCCGGTGTCGATCTGGGTGGGACTGCCATCAACTATACGTTGGTGGACCGTGAAGAGCATTTTCTCATTGAGCAACTGTGCGAGCATCCGGCGCTGTCGAAACAGGGGCCAGAAATCTGTCTCCAACAAATCACCGACGGTTTGAAGATCGCAGCCAATCTGGCGGGGATTGTTGTTGACGATGTGGTCGCCATCGGTCTGGACACGCCCGGGCCGGCCAGTGCCGGCGGCCAACTCAGTGCGCGCGGCTCCACCAACTTTGTGCATCCCAGGTGGGCGGGGTTCGATATCCGCGAGGGCCTGGCACACAAGCTTGGCAAGCCTGTCTCCTATTTGAATGATGCCAACGCGGCCGCGTTGTGGGGACACTATGCGATTTTCGGCGCCACCAGCCGTGAAACATCTATTTCCATCGTTGTTGGTACGGGCAACGGCGGAGGCATCATTCTCGATGGCAATGTCGTGAAGGGCAAGAATGGATTCGGAGGAGAACTTGGCCACGTTCTGATTCCATACCAGAGCATCGCCGGTATAGCAGGCATCAAACCGCAATGCAATTGCGGACGAATCGGCGACCTGGAGTCGCTCTGCTCGCTCACCGCCATCGAGAAAACTTTGTTGCCGTATTATTTGCCGCGCTACCCCGCCCACCAGCTTACAAAGCTGGACTCTCATCAGGCGGCCAAGCTGGTTCGCGGTCTGGCGGAGCAAGGCGATCCCATGTGCAAGGATATTTTTCGGGTGGAGGCTCATGCTCTCGGACTCTTCTTCGACGAAATGATAAATACGTTCGATCCCGATGCCTTGATCGTGGGAGGCGGGGTTCTGGAAACCAGCGCGGAATTTCAGGGCTGGTTTCTGGGAGAAATCCGCGCGGGTATGCCGAGTCAGCGCGAGGAGCAAGCCGGCATTCCGATCCACGTGATGCCGAACGGCGACACCGCGGGCGCGCGAGGCGCGGCTCTCGAAGCATTAAAGCGTGCCAGGCAAAGCGGGCTTGCATAGCGGCCTTCGACGGAATTCATCTTTCACACGGATCGCTTCAGCAGTAGGTGCCGGTGCGGCAGTGTGCCGGATTCTGGCCAGTATCTACTTTGGCGGTGGTCCTTCGACCACTTCCACGAAATCTCCAGGCCGGATCCATTTGGCGAAAGCGGCACGAACCTCTTCGGCAGAGAGCTTTTGGTATCGTTCCGCGGCGCGAATGGGCTCATCGAGCGGCAGCCCGATCGTTGCGCGCGCGAGGAATCCATCCGCGATCTGCGACTCGCTGGATTCACCCAGTGGAATCTGGCGAATCAGCATAGCGCGAGCCTGCGCCATTTCCGCGGGACTCGGCACTGCGGTCTGCATTGCGGTCAAATCCTGCTCTATTAACGCCCGGGCCTTTGGTACGTTCACCGGATCAGCGCCGTATGAGACGGTGAAACGCGTACGCGTGCGGCCCGCTTCCAGTTCTTCATCCACGTTATAGACGTAACCGGTCTCTTCCCGCAGATCGCGATAAAGGCGCGTGGCATAGAAGCCGCCGCCCAGAATGTGATTGCCCAGTTGCAGCGGATAGTAGTCCGCATCAAAGCGATTCATGGGAACTTCTTCCGACAGCGTGACCTCGTCTTGAACCCGCGCGGGGTCCGGAACCCGGCTGGCAGCGGGCTTGTTCGGCGGCGCGGGAGGCAGATCCAGCTCCGGCTTCGTCTGCTCCGTCTTCCACGATCCGAAATTCCGCATGATCTCTTGCTTAGCCTCTTCCGGTGAAATATCTCCAATCACCACGATTTTCGTCAGGTCGGGACGGAAGCTTTTCTTGTAGTAGTTGTTGACGTCCTGCAGGGTCAACGAGGAGATTTTCTCCGGCGTGGCTTCCCTTAGCGCTGGATCGCCGGAAGGCAAAAGGCCTTGCAGCAGCGAGCGACTGGCCCGGTAGTCGGGACTTTTTAAAAGACCCGCAACCGACTCCGCCGTTTGCT
>JBAVUV010000242.1:0-6117 GCA_049696955.1 Candidatus Sulfotelmatobacter sp.
TCGACGAGGCCTTCGCGTTCCAGTCCAGCGAGAGCGTGGCGGGCGGTCATCAGGCTCACTTTGTGCGTCTTGGCCAGTTCGCGCTCGGAGGCGACTGCATCCCCCGGACTCAGTTCAGCCGTCTCTATCCGCTTGCGAATAGAATTCTGGATCCGCTTGTATACGGGCGTTCCGTTGCGATGGTTTCCAGACATAATCGATCTTCTGACTGAGGTAAAGCCGAGCTCGCCGACCGAGTAGTGCGAATTTCTGTAATGGCCCGTGTGACAGCTGCCATGTGCTATATAGCGTATGGAACGCCTTCTGTAAAGGAAAAAGCTACGCGAAGTAAACGGAGTAGCTGTTTTTGTGTTTCTGGATCGCTATAGAGCGGACTGCATTTGTCCCTTCGCGGTCTGTAATGAATAAGATTCCGTTCCAAGGTTCACGAAATTGATTTCCAGCCAGCAATTTTGGCACTATCCAAGTAATTAATGGGATGGATCGGGAAATCTGCTCTCATTCATCCCCGGACGCCCCGGGCCTGTGATATATAGCGCACCGGACAAGACTCGAATATGGGCGCCCGGGAAAGATTTCCACAGGGGTATGCATTTTCTTCTTGACCATGCGGTGCGATGTGCTATATAGCATAGTGCGTTTACATTAGATGCCGATTTGTAACGCCTTAGGTATCACCCGCTCTCAGGAGGCTGTGCGATGAAAAAGCTAGCTTTAGGATTTGTGGTTCTGCTGACACTGGTTGGGATCATCGGGACGATGACACCTGCGATGAGCCAGGAAGTAACGGCATCGATCGTGGGCACGGTGACCGATCCCAGCAGTGCGCCGATCAAGGGCGCCAGCGTTAAGGCTACCGACACTGAGCGCGGCACGGTCTGGACGGCGCAAACCAACGACAGCGGATCGTACAACTTCCAGCGGTTGCCGATTGGGAGTTATAGCGTCAAGGTGACGGCGCCGGGCTTTCAAACCTCCGAGCGGCCGCCGTTCGTGCTGGCTCTGAATCAGGTCGCGCGCGTGGATGCGCAGATGCAAGTCGGCAAAATCAGCGAAACCGTCGAAGTGACGGGCGCAGCCCCGGTGCTGCAGACAGAAAGCACCGAAGTCAGCACGGTCATCGACTCCAGAACGGTCACCAGCCTTGCGCTCGCGACTCGCAACTATGTGCAGCTTACGTTGCTCTCTCCCGGCGCGGTCTCGGTGGATCCCGCAAGCATGAACCTGGGATCGCAGACTGCTGAAGAGGGAGGCCGTCCTTACATCAACGGAAACCGCGAGCAGGCCAATAACTTCCTGCTGGACGGCGTGGACAACAATCAGGCTTCGGATAACCTGCCGGGTTATGCACCGGCCCCGGACGCAATTGGTGAGTTCAACCTCATTACGCAGAACGCTTCCGCGGAGTTTGGCAACTACAACGGCGGAATCGTCAATGCCACCATCAAGTCCGGAACGAACCATCTCCACGGAGACGCGTTTGAGTTTTTCCGCAACGACATCTTCAACGCGAATAAATGGGAAAACGGCCTGCCTTTGACTGGGGCCCTCCCGACTCCTAAGTTGCGCTGGAATATGTTCGGTGGAACAGTAGGCGGTCCGATCATCAAGGACAAGTTATTCTTCTTTGCCGACTACCAAGGTGGACGTCTGGATCATCCGTCGACCACCAGCGCTATTACCGTGCTCACCCCGGCCGAAATATCAGGCGATTTTTCGGCTCTCTGTCAAAGCGGGTTTACCGGGGGAATTTGTAATGACAGAGCAACCGGTCCGGACGGGAACACGAATCTGATAACCAACCAGCTTTATAATCCCTGCTCTGCGGGAACAGGAGGAACATCCGGGGTACCCTGCAACATTCAGTCACCAACAAACAGAACGCCTTTCCTCGGAAACATAATTCCCTCCGGGCCGACGGGCATGCTGAACCCGGTATTCACGTCACTCGTAACGAACGGGTTATATCCCAAGGCGGTAAGCACTTTGTCCAATGGTTTCGGGCAAGCGTTCAATACGGTTGACCAACAATTTAATTCAGACCAGGGCGACATTAAGGTTGACTACAACGCGTCCGGTAAGGATCACTTGAACGCCCGCTTTTCAAAGAGCGATCAGTATGATCCCGCAAATAACTCCGTAGCTTTGCTCGGCAACACCATCAACGAGGCCTACCTGTTGACCGGTTCAGTGAATTGGAACCACACGTTTTCACCGAACCTGCTCAACGAAGTCCGCTTTGGCAAGAACAACATCAAACTGAATCACGGGCTGACCGCATTTGACAGTTCGGTGGGGGCTTTGGGCAACAGCATCGGAATCGCCAACGGGAATCCAAGTGGAGTCGATGGCCTTCCGGAATTCGGATTCGCCGGTGGGTCGATTACAAATATTAACGTTGGAACCTTAACTAATTTGGGTGCGGCGAGTGTTGACGAGCAATTTTCCTCGACCGTCACACAATTTGACGACGTACTCATCTACACACACGGGCGGCACGTGATTAAGACGGGCTTCCAGATGAATCGCTATAACCTCAATGTGTTTTACACGGGGAATGGCGGCGAACTTGGCGCCGAACTCTTCGGCAATGGCCCCGGCGGAAACTATACAGGTACCGGCGTCAACGAATTAGTATCTGGACAGACGCAGCTCGCCACTTCCGGCGGAGACGCATCCGCGGATTGGGCTCTTGGACTTCCTGGCGATGTGGGCCGGGGCGCCAGTGCGGCCCCGCCCTGGCACCAGCGGGACTGGCTGTTCGCCGGCTTTGTACAGGATGACTGGCGGGTCACTCAGAATCTAACCTTAAACCTGGGCCTCCGTTATGAGGCGCGTACTCCGTGGATTGAAGCCAACAATCGTCAGTCCGCGGTAAATATTCTGACCGGTGCTTTGGAGCTTCCCGGCAACGATCCTGTACCGAACGGAGTGGTGGGCTCGAATGGATTCAGCCGAGGGCTTTACAACACGACGTACGGGGGGCCGGATTTCCAGCCTCGTTTCGGCTTTGCCTGGAGTCCCGCTCTTTGGGGAGGAAAGACAGTCATCCGTGGCGCCTTCACAATTTCGTCGTACCTGGAAGGAACGGGAGTCAATCTGCGAGACACGCAGAATCCACCTTATGCAGCGCCTCAAGTGGAAACAAACAACGTGCAGCAGGGGCCGACGGCATTTACTACTGAGACGGCGTTCAGTTCGGCTACCAGCGTAAATCCATACGTTGGCGCCACACTGCAAACCTGGTCCGGCACGGTTCAGCCGGCAGTCGCGGATCAGTGGAACTTTACAGTTCAACAACAGCTTGGCCATGACACGACCTTCCAACTGGGCTACATTGGCCAGCGCACCACACACTTGATGGTTCCAGAATGGCTGTCACAAGGGGACCTGCAGCCGAATGGCACCGTCACTTATCCCTTTATCGGCGGTCAAAATCCGGCGGGCACCGTCATCGACGGAGTAACGACGACCACTGCGACGTATGGTCCGAACGGATTCGGCAACGTGAAAAACACGGCTTCGGTCGGCAACATGAACTACAACGCGATGCAAGTGGTCTTGCAGAAGCGATATGGGCACGGGCTCGAGGGGCAAGTTTCCTACACCTTCGAGAAGTGCATGACCAACGACGACGGATATTACGGCACCTGGGGCACCACGACTCAGGCCGGGCCATCCGGAAACTACTGGCAAAATCTTTATAACCCTAACGGCGACTACGCGCAGTGCTACTGGGACGCGAAGCACGTGCTCAGCGCGTACGCCGTTTATCAACTGCCAGTTGGACGGGGACAACAATTCGGGCAGGGCCTTCCGGCAGCTGTAAATGCGGTGGTCGGCAACTGGTCGATCAATCCGATCGTTTCCTGGCATACTGGCTTCCCACTCTCTCTGTATGGAGCTAACAACTCGGGAACGAACAGTCCGGAAAATCGTCCCGACTGCATTGGGCCTGTAAGCTACCCGAAGACGATCGTTCCGGGAACCGGGCTACAGTGGTTTTCTCCAAACTCGTTCGTGAACGCCGCGGCGGGAACATTTGGAGATTGCCAGGCTCAAGGCCCCGTTATCGGGCCCGGATACGTCGATGCTGACATCAGCTTGCAGAAGGATTTTCCGATCTCGGAATCGATGAAATTCCAGTTCCGAGCAGACTTCCTGAATGCGTTCAACCATCCGAACTTTGCGGTTCCCAACGATAGTGTCGGGACTGCAACTTTCGGGGTCACTACGGCAACGCAAGATGCGCGCGAAATGCAATTTGCGTTGAAGCTTTACTTCTGACGAAATGCGAAAATCATGGCGGGACGCCGTTTCGGCGTCCTGCTATTTTCATTTATGATCGCGTTTATATGTTCCGGCTTCAATTCCTGGTTTGTGTCGTTCTCTCGGTGGTGATCGCGGGCGGAAGCACCGCGGGACAGTCTGCCAGCAAAGCGCCTTCTCCTCCTTCTACAATTGCGCGAAATGCCGTGACCCTGGCCGAAAGCGGCCATTGCGTGGAGGCTTTGCCCGCGCTCAAGAAAAGCATAAGAGTAGAAGACAAAGAACTGAGGCGCAAGATTGCCCTGGGTGGCGTGCGTTGTGCCATGACGCTGCATCAGCCGGATGCCGCGTTGGAATTTCTTCACCTGCTCGCGCGAGAGTTTCCGCAGGACCCGGATGCGCTGTATGAGTCGATTCACGCCTACTCTGATCTTTCCTCCTCGGCTTCGCAGGAACTGGCGCGCACGGCCCCATCTTCGTATCAGGCGCACGAATTACTGGCTGAATCGTTCGAATCGCAAGGGAAGTGGCAGGAGGCGGAGAAGGAATACCGGGGTATCCTGAAACAAAACCCAAGTTTGCCCGGAATTCATTTCCGGCTGGGACGAGCATTTCTTTCGGTGCCGAACCCGACTGCTGATGCGGCGAGCGAAGCAAAAAAAGAGTTCGAGCAGGAGTTGCAGATTGATCCCAGTAACGCCGGCGCGGAATACGTTCTCGGCGAGTTGGCGCGACAAAGCCAGCAATGGGACGAAGCGGTGAAGCGCTTTTCTCGCGCGGCGAAGCTCGACCCTCAATTTGGCGAAGCCTTTCTGGGGCTGGGATCGTCTTTGCTTTCGGAAAAGCAATATGCGGATGCTATTGCGCCGTTGGAAACAGCGGTCAAGCTGGAGCCCAGGAATCCGGACGCCCACTACAGTCTGGCGATGGCCTACACTCGCGCGGGCCGCAAACAAGATGGCGAAAAGGAATTTGCGATTCACCAGCGCATTATCGGCAACGACCCTGCACCCGCCGGGCAGCCCGCAGACGCTAAATAAGGGAAGATGCGCGAATAAGGAGAGTGATCTTTGGTGCAGGAAAGAGATCGTGAGTGCGATCGCCTGAGGAAGAATTGAAGACACCTTTTCTGCGCAAGGCATGGGATCGTGGATGATCGATCGTCGTGACTTTCTTCGAGGAATCAGCAGCAGCTTTGCCTTCTTCAGTTTTGCGCGTCTCTCGTCTGCACTCGCGCAACCTCTTTATCCCTTCGAAGTAGTTCCCCCCAATGTGAGCGGCATCACCTGGAAGCATACTGCCGCGCACTCTGAGCAAAAATATCTGCCTGAGACGACCGGCGCAGGCTGCGCATTCCTTGACTATGACAACGATGGATGGATGGATATCTATCTGGTCAATAGCGGAAAATGCGATTTCTACGATCCAACTCCGCCCCTGCGTAACGCGCTTTACCGCAACAATCGAGATGGAACTTTTACGGATGTAACCGAGAAAGCGGGCGTGGCTGCGGGCGGCTACGGCCAAGGTGTAGCTGTCGGGGATTACGACGGCGACGGGTTTCCGGATATTTATGTTACGCAGTACGGGAGAAGCATTCTTTATCACAACAACGGGGATGGAACATTTACCGACGTGACCGAGAAGGCTGGAGTAGCGGCGCCGGGGTGGTCTTCGAGCGCGGTGTGGTTCGATTACGACAATGATGGGCGGCTGGATTTATTTGTCTGCCGCTTTGTGGATTTCGACAAGTCCAAGAACCTGCCGTGCACCTCTGATAATAAGGTTGGGTACTGTATTCCTCATCTCTACAAACCGATGGCCAGCTGGCTTTTCCATAACAATGGC
>JBAVUV010000243.1:0-5394 GCA_049696955.1 Candidatus Sulfotelmatobacter sp.
GGCTCATTCACACCATGGTTCATGGACGCTCCAATGAAAGCCGCTTCCATGTGCGCGGCTATATGGATCAGGGCACAACCACCACGCCGTTCGACATGGTAGTGCTGAACAAGATGAGCCGTTTTCATCTTGCTATCGATGCACTGAAGTATGTCTCAAGGCTGCGCTCAGAGGTTTCAGATGTTGTCGACACGTTTAACCGGAAGCTGTACGAACACCACGCCTACATTCGACAACATTTGGAAGATATGCCGGAGATCAGGAACTGGCACTGGACGGCTGATTTTGGTGAGCCGAGCGCACCTCCGCCACTGGCCAAAGGACATCCTCGCGCAGGTTTGTTTAGCGATAGTTAGAGAGGTTCGCTTACATGCTTGCTTGACGCCGTGATAAACAATCAGGCGTGCCGAGTCAGGATTGGCGGAGTGCCGCCGCTGATCTTGAGTCGTGCAATTTGCCGAGGGTATGTTCGATCAATCTGGCTAACTTTTCTGCGGCGCCGTCGACGGCCAGGTCCACAGTCGCTGCTTCGTCGGTGACCGCGATGGGCTGGTGGCCAGCGAGACGCGCCTCCATCATGCAACGTTTGTTATTCTCGCGGCTCTTAGGGCCGCTCTCGTCGGTCAGGTGGACTTCCACCCGCGTGATGTGATCGCTCATTCGGCTCAGGGCATTCTCCACTACGCCCCTGATCTGATCGGCCAGCGCCTCGTGGCCTTCGATTGTATGGTCCGTATTGACTTGGATCTGCATGCTGATCTCCTGCCTCATTGTTTAATTAATGATGTTTGTTACGCTCACACATTGTCGATGCGAAGTTCCGCGATTGCCAAAATCATGGAACCCGGCTACCGGCCGGCATCTGCTTCTGAGGGCCGGAAGGCACCATCGACAAGTCGTTGGTTCCGACGTAAATACCGATAGCAACGAGCATGGCGATGAGGCCGAACCAGAATCGCCAGTCATGATGCGCGCGCCGCCAGTACGGAGTCTGGCCATGGCTATGATGACTCTCGCCGTTTGGATGCAAATGTTCGGTATTGTGCATGGTCATGCTCGTCTCCAAATCGAATCGAGGAAATTGGGTGTATATCGGTGCAGGCGAAAATCTAGGGTCCGCCATTTTGACAGAGGGGCGACTGTCCTGGCCTAAACGCCGCTCAACGAAAAAGCGGCCTTATGTTCCGCATCATGCAGCCAATAGGGCGGCCGGCCGTAGTGAGTGTGGAGGCGGTCTTCGTATTCACGAGTGATCGGCGCAGACTCGAGGAACTCCGGCGCGCTCTTGATAGCATCCCGCCAGAGACCGACGTACACTTTGGATTCTGTCCAACTCACCTTCTGAATCCACGCGGGCGAAATGAGTACCTTCTTACCCGGCCACCAATTCTTCGTTACCACCTCAATGTAGCGGATGGCCCAAGTTTCGTCGTCCACGATGAAGCCCGCCACATGGCCGATCTCACCATCCTCAGCCTCAATGTGATAGCCCGTGACGGCTTCAGTACTGCGTAGATGCGAATCCATCGACTCTTTCCGGATCCTTTCCGCGAGCACGTCCTTGGGAGTCGCTATTTGATTCGACAAGCCCGAGGGATAGGCCCCGGGGCCCCATAGGAAGGGTCCACCCCAGTAATTGGGATAACTGTAATAACCGAGATATTCGGTCTCGTACTGCCGGGAAACGGGCCGCTGCGAATCTCTGTCAGGGCTATTCTCCACTTGCTTTTTCGTTAGCGCCACATCCAACCGGTTGCCTTGCCAATCCACGTTCGTCACGGAGAATGGTGAGATCAAAACTTCCCGGTCGCTTAGCCAGCCTCCGGTTGCCGCCGTCAGGTAGCGAATCGCCCAGGTCTCGTCGTCAAAATATAACTGATCGACAGTTCCAATCTCGCCGTCCGTGACCCGGATCACAAGACCTTTCAGTTGGTTCACATTCGTTAACATCGGTATTCCTCCCTGTTTGTCCTTCTCGTCGACTACTCGAACTCAAGTCGGGTAGTGTCTTCACTCTGAGCAAGAGTGACCACTTTACTTTGCTTTCTGAGTCGGAGCCGTGCCTTGAAGCTGTGCTTTTTTCTGGCCCAACTCCTGGCTGAGCCTGTGAGCATTCATGGAATGTTCGTGCGCCTGTTTGCTGAGCTCGTGAGCAGTGAGGTGATCTTCTTTTCCATGGGCGACGGCCGCTGCCGCGTGCGCGTGGGCCGCAAGGTTGTGAAGCTCTGCAGCTCGCTCGTGTGGTCTCCGTGACATGAGGGTTCTCCCGGTCAGCTTGGATCTGCTTATCGCACGTGTCCTTCACTGCATATCCCGATTAAGGCGCGGTCTTTCCATCGGTCTTTAGCCAGCAGCCGGGCGTGGCCTAGGCCTTCGCGCTAGTCGGCGTTCCTATATTCTTCCGGGACGTCGTCCTCGGGCACTTGGCGGGTCGTGACCTCTGAGACATCCGGATCTTTGGCATTCTCCACGCCATCGACAACGGAGGCTTCAAAGGCGTTTCCTTCTTCCATTAATTCTTCTACGCTCTCAGAATCCGCTTCGGCCGGGCGCGACATGCCCTGAATGTCGCCGGACTGCCCGGCCGAGTTGGTTTCACGTTCCTCTTCGTCGCGCTCGTTGTCGTGCCGATTCTCTGCGATCATGTTCTGGCCTCGCTGAAATGAGCCACCGCGTTTCTGCAGCTCTGGAACTACGCGGCCACAGGTTCCGCGGTATGCAGTGCGGAGTGGACAGGATTCGTGCTTTCGATGATCTCCTTCGCCTTGACCA
Source organism: Candidatus Sulfotelmatobacter sp. (assembly GCA_049696955.1). Classification (GTDB taxonomy): domain Bacteria; phylum Acidobacteriota; class Terriglobia; order Terriglobales; family Acidobacteriaceae; genus Sulfotelmatobacter. The sequence goes on from JBAVUV010000243.1 coordinate 2,773, forward strand.
CTTCTGCAGCCGTCCCATGGGCGATCAACAGAAACTGATCTGTCGTGAGCGCGGTTTGGTACTTCACAATGCTGTCCTTGGGGATGCCTATGCTGAAGAGACCGGCTCCCAATGCACCCAACGCGCCTACTTCTACGGCACCTTCCAACCCTGCAACGATCCATGCCACCAGAGGTCCCGCCACTAAAATTGGGCCGAGCCCCGGAATCATGAACAGAGCAGATCCGAACAGAAGGCCCCAAAAGCCTCCCCAGAACGCGCCAACCTTACCCCAATATTTCATGCGGTCGCCGGTATTGTAGTAGCCGACCACTTGCTCATCTGTGTGATATCCCTTTCCGACGATCGACAATTTGTGCATGTCGACTCCGCCACGCTGAAGTTCCTTCACCGCTCGATCCGCATCCGTATGATTTTGATAAACTGCGACAACTGAATTTTCTACAGACATTTATCTATTCTCCTCGGCTCCTCGCCGCTATGGTTGGACCGTCAAAAAAAGTCCCAGCTCAAATATGACAGTGCCGTGATTGAAAAACTGGTCGCTATTGCACAGTTTGTGAAACCACGCTCGTTCCTCATTGTTAATTTCGGCTTGACTCACAGTGATGAGTTCTGTCATTTGGTGCAAATGTTCTTTCCAGTGAGATTGCGCTCTTTTGTGCCGAGCGCGCTGCGGCAGTAGAAGGGCTTGTGGCACAGCACAATGGAACAGCGCAAAGGACTCGAAACGAATCGGTTCTATCAGCATCGATTCTACCGACCTGATCAGAAATGTTTATAAAAGCCCGGCGACGGTCGTCATTCAGGGGAAGCGCAAGATTTCTTCACGGTCCGATAGAGCTGTTCTGGTTACGCCAGCCTCCCCTGAAGAAGCGGTGACGTACCATGCTTTGGCCAAGCAGAAAGAAGATGACAACCAAGACGACTATAAACAAAAACTTTCCAATTCCTACCCACTTGGACGTTCGTCCCTCAGGAGCCGTTGTATCCAACCGGATTGTCATCAAACCACCTCTGAGCGAGCTTAGGTCCTTGCTATAACGAGCCTTCTCGTGCGGCTCGGGGCATGGTCGGAGGCAACTGCAGTTCGGCTCGCGATCGCAGTACCTGAAGCACGTGAGCTCGTGAGACAATTCCCTCAACTCGGCCATTCGACATAACTGGCAATTGATTGACGTCCTCGCGTCCCATGATCTCCAGGGCTTCCATCGCCGGCATATCCGGGGAAACGAAATGGATCTTATCTGCGGAGAGCATGACGGCGCGCACGGGAGTAAACGGCCATGCTCGCGATTCGATTGTGCGCACTTCATTCGGCGCTATCACGCCAAGCAAGTGACCGTCCTGGATCACCAAAAAAAAGCGCCGACCGCTGCGTAACAAGTGCTCGTGAACGAAGTCCTGCAGTGAAAGTTCAGGATCCACCGTGTAACTGTCGGTAGACATCACATCCTTCACAGTCATGCCGCGCAGAAGCGTACGCGATTTTACTTGCATGTATGTGGCGCCCGCGGCTTGCAAAAGGAACCAACCGATAAAGGCAATCCAGAGTCCCCCCAGCCCTGCTCCCTGAAAGAACCGGAAAATTCCGAAGCCAATGAAGAAAACGGCGATGATTTGCCCAATAACTGCTGCTGCTCGCGTTGATCGCTCAGCATCATCCATCGCCCACCACAGAATGGCATGCAGAACTCGCCCGCCATCGAGCGGAAAGCCCGGTATCATGTTGAACGCGCAGAGGGCGAGGTTGATGTAGCCAAGCCATACCAGGAGTGCCGTGCCGGGTGTTGTTGCCGCAGTCCGCGGAATCCAGCGAGAGAGCCTGGCTAAACCCAACATGACGAGACCGAGTATCCCACTGGTGATCGGACCGACAATGGCCATCCAGAATTCCGTCTTCGGGTCGGTTGCCTCTTTCTCGATTTGCGCGACTCCTCCAAGCAAGAAGAGCGTGATTTTGTGGACTGGAATGCCGCGGGCCTTGGCGACGACCGCGTGAGACAACTCGTGCGCGAACAAGCAAGCAAAGAAGAGCAGCCCCGTGATAATGGCTGTGCTCCACACCACCGCATCACTCCAATCGCGATTCACGGCATGGAATTGCGCGACCAGCGAAAAAGTGATCAGCAGCGCTATGACAAGCCAGCTGTAGTGCAGGCCCAACTCGACTCCGAATATTGTGCCCAGCTTAATCTGCGATTTCATGGGTTCACCAGTAGTTGCCGCGGACACCTCGTTGCGGCTCATCGATTGTCCACCGTTCCTAACTCTTGGCGAAGAAATGCGCGACTCTCTTGTCAGCATCTTCAGTGTAGTAAACGGTAACCTTGGCGCCCTTCTCCATTCCCTCGCCGATATCTTTTCCTCCATCCTTGGCGGCATAGTCCGTCATGCAGCCGAAGCCAGCAAGAACGTAAGGATCAGTCTTCCCATCAGTTTCGTGTTTTGAGGTCTCTTAGTCGTCACGACTTAACTCCCATTTCTTGTAAAGGAAGCAGCTACAATCACTTATCTGTGATGAGGCCTGCGGCGGCAGTGGCCTTCGGATTATTTTTGGCGGGGTGCACCTTTTTCATCCGGATTTCGAGTTTCCCGTTTTGCACGAAGGCCGAGGGAGTC
>JBAVUV010000244.1:0-2368 GCA_049696955.1 Candidatus Sulfotelmatobacter sp.
CGCTCGCAGGATATTGCGGAGACGGTGATCGTGACCAAGAATGGGACGCCGCTGCGAGTGAAAGATATTGCGACGGTTTCGCAGGGCCCGAAGATCCGGCTGGGGCAGTTTGCGCGGGCCATTCACCGCGAAGACGGACAAATTGTTGACAACGACGATGTGGTCTCAGGCATTGTGCTATTGCGCAAAGGGGCGACGGCGGAGACGGCGCTCGAGGGCATCCACAAGAAGGTGGAAGAGCTCAACGACCACATCCTGCCGCCGGGAGTGAAGGTTGTTCCTTTCCTCGATCGCAGCAACCTGGTTCATTACACTTCGCATACCGTTCTTCATAACCTGACCGAAGGGATGATTCTGGTGTCGATTATTCTCCTGCTGTTTCTGGGGAATATTCGCGGCGCCCTCATCGTTGCCATCACCATTCCTTTCGCGCTGCTGTTTGCCGCCATTTGCCTGGAGCTGATGCACATTCCGGCCAACTTGCTCTCACTGGGCGCGCTGGATTTTGGCGTGATCGTGGAAGGCGCAATTGTTCTGATCGAAAACATCGTGCGCAATTTGAGCCACTCCAATGGCAGCCAGACTTCGAACGAAACCATTGGGTTCGCCTCGCATGAAGTTCAGCGGCCAGTGTTCTATGCCATCGTTATTACCATTACTTCTTTCCTGCCGATTTTTACGCTGCAGCGGGTAGAAGGCAGGCTATTCCATCCCATGGCGTGGACGGTGGCCTTCGCATTGTTGGGTGCTTTGCTTTTCTCGATCGTGGTTGCGCCGGTGCTGGCGAGTTTCGCATTCGCAAAGGGCGCACGCGAATGGGATAACCCAGTGATGACCTATGTAATCGAGCGCTATCGTGAAGCGCTGCGCTGGGCGATTCGCCGGCGCGCGATCACGGTTGGGGTGTGCGTGGTCATGGTGGCGATTGGCGGGTATCTCGCGTTCGGCGGCGCCATCGGGTCCGAATTTCTGCCGCATCTGGATGAGGGTGCGTTGTGGGTTCGCGGTACGCTTGCGCCCAGCACCGGACCTGACGAAGGAATCCGTGTGGCAAACCAGGCGCGCATCGTGCTGTGCGCTTTTCCTGAGGTCCCGCAATGCACCAGCCAGGTGGGACGTCCCGATGATGGAACCGACAACACCGGTTTTTTCAACACCGAATATTTTGTGGATCTGAAACCGAAAGAAAAATGGCGGCCGGTGTTCCATCAGAATAAGGATGAATTGATTGCCGCCATGCAACGCGAACTGGATAAAATTCCCGGCGTCACCTGGGGCTTCTCTCAGCCGATTGAAGACAACATGGAAGAAGCGGTCAGCGGCGTGAAGGGCGCGCTGGCCACCAAGATTTACGGCGACGATTTGAAAGTGCTGGAGGCGAAGAGCGATGAGGTCGTCAACATCATGCGCGGAATCAAAGGGGTTGAGGACCTGGGAGTGTTTCGCGTACTGGGCCAGCCCAATTTGAATGTGACGGTGGACCGGGCGGCATGCGCGCGTTATCAGATCAATGTCTCTGATGTGCAGGATGCGGTGCAGACCGCGGTGGGAGGGAACGCGCTCACGCAGGTGCTGAAGGGCGAGGCGCGATATGACCTGACGCTGCGCTATCTGCCGCAATACAGGAATACGGAAGAAGCGATCGAGAACATTCGACTGCTCTCGCCGAGCGGCGAACGGGTGTCGCTGGCGCAGTTGTGCAAGATCAGCGTGACGGATGGTGCGTCGGAGGTGTACCGCGAAGGCAACCGTCGTTACGTCGCCATCAAATACAGCGTGCGCGGCCGCGATCTGGGCAGCACCGTGGAAGAAGCGATTAAGAAAGTGAACGAACAGGTGAAACTCCCGACTGGCTACAGCATCGACTGGGAGGGGGAATACGCCAGCCAGAAGCGGGCGAACGCGCGGCTGTTGATCGTGCTGCCGATTACCATTCTGATCATCTTTCTTCTTCTTTATACGATGTTCAAATCGTTCAAGTGGGCGGGATTGATTATGGTTAACATTGCCATTGCGCCCATCGGCGGACTTCTCGCACTCTGGTTCACGGGAACAAATTTCAGTGTTTCTTCCGGCGTAGGTTTTCTGGCGCTGTTCGGCGTGTCGGTGCAAACCGGAGTAATTATGCTGGAATACATCAACCAACTGCGAGCGCGGCGATTCACGGTTGAGGACGCGGCGGTGCAAGGTGCGGTGCTGAGGCTGCGGCCGATTATGATGACGATGCTGGTGGCGACGTTAGGATTGCTGCCGGCGGCCCTTTCGCACGCGATTGGATCGGACTCGCAGCGGCCGTTTGCGATCGTCATTGTTGGAGGGTTGATCGCCGCGCTGATTATGAGCGTGTTTTTATTGCCGACGCTCTATG
>JBAVUV010000245.1:0-2587 GCA_049696955.1 Candidatus Sulfotelmatobacter sp.
CGTCGAAGCCGGCCTGGATTCCCTGGATCTTGTTGTGTTCATGCATGAGCTCAAGGAACTCCTGAAAGATAAAGGCGCCGAGATGCTGGCGAGGCAGGTAGATGTTGGTGTCATTCAGCGCGTCGCCGTAGCCGAGCTGTTTGGATTAGCCGAAAAGTTGAAGCGTGCTCCTGAACAGGCGCTGGTTCACCTGCGTCATTCTCTTGCGGCTTTCCGTGAAGAGCAGCGTGCCGCGGAAAAGCAGATGATGATCAACGACAGAAAGCTCATCTTCGAGCCTCCGATGCCTTCGCCCGTGCCGGAGACACCGGTGCCGAATCAGGTGTTGCTCACGGGCGGGACCGGCTTCATAGGTCCATTCCTCATGAAAAGCTTGCTCGAACAAACACGGGCGAAGATCCATGTTCTCGTCAGGTCCTCCAACGAAAAGCAAGGCAAGCAAAGACTGAGGGACGCGATGGAGTCAATCGGACCCTGCGAGTTGGGTCTGATGGAGATGTTCGAAACTCGGGTGATCCCCGTCTGTGGAGATCTAGGGCAGCCAAAGTTGGGCCTGGCGCAGGACGAGTGGGATTTTCTCGCGAGTGAAATTGACACGGTGTTCCACAACGGTGCCACCGTGAACTACCTGTTAAACTACGACCTGATGCGTGACGCGAACGTGCTGGGAACCAATGAGGTTGTGAGACTGGCGTTCGAGGGAAGGCCCAAAGAATTCAATTATGTCTCGACTACCTTCGTGTTTGGCTGGGCGGTCAAATCAGTCCTGAATGAGACCGACCTGAACGAGAACATGGAGCTGCTCGATTTTGGATACAGCCAGTCGAAATGGGTAGCGGAACAGGTGGTTTTCGACGCGCGCAACCGGGGACTTTCCGCGCGGATTTTCCGGCCTGCGCTCGTGAGTCCTTCCGTCACGGGCGGAGGAAACAACTTCGATATCGCTGTTCGCTTGGTTGCCTTCATGGTGAATCACGGCATCGGCGTTGATACTCTCAACCAAGTCAGCTTTGTTCCGGCGGACATTGTGGCGAACAACATCGTAGCGATCTCTACCACTCCCGGTACAGCGAATAAGACTTACCATGTGACGCGGGACGATTATTCCAACATGATGGATATTACCGGGCTGATTACCAAAGCGACTGGCCGGCAGTTCGAAACATTTAGGCTTCCCGACTTCGTTCCTGAGCTGATCCGCAGATGCCGGAAGGAGGATCTTCTCTTTCCGCTGTTGGATTTTCTGGTGGGCTCTGTGGACAACATCTCCGCGATGGAGTTCAAGCGCTACGACAGCTCTTCTTATCAAATGGCCCGCGATGCCTCGGTGTGGGGCAAACCAGATCCGTCTCTGGAAGATACGGTCAATGGCATTCTGAAATTCATGTATCGGAAGGGGATCATTTCGGTGGCGGCTCGTGAGGTCAACGCAGTGTCACCGCGCGACAGGCTTGTGGACTGGACAGATGCAATATCTGCTACTGCTTCTTAAACACGAGCTTCTCGGTTACGCGCTGCCCCGTTTCGAACGTGCCTGTGGTGGCTAGTGTCATCTGCTGCCCGTCCGCGGAAACCACCCACCTGTCCTTTTGCGTGACTTGATTGTCCCGCTGATAGCTCGCGTCCACGGTGTGAGGGTCAACGAGTTCAAGCGTCACGGTATCGTTGCGCGAGTTCGTTAGGTCGTATTGCTTCCCGTCAAAACGGGCGGTATAGCTGAAGTCACCCAGAAAACGGACCCCACCGTCTCCGTCCGCCTCGATTTTTAGCACCAGACCCTGCCGCAAACGAGTCTTGCTGAGATCCTGCGTCCATTCGCCCGCAAAGAAGTCATTCGGGACCTTCTTGCCCCCGCTTCGCGTCCACACTGTAATCTTATCGGGGTGACCCGGCGTCGCAGTCGTGGTCGTCAGTTCGCTCCCGTCATTCGAAAGTTTTTCGCGGACCGTCGCTACAACAGTTCCATCCTTTTCCTCTTTGACCTCCGCCTGCCTCTTATCGATCCTGCGCAGCTCAATGTGATTGAAAGCAAGATTGCCTGGTGCGGGCGATGGGCGGCCGTTCGAATTTGCAGTGAAATCGAGATGGGTTTCGCCGGACATGACTACATGCGTCCCGGCATGCAGTGGTGTTACGGAGAGGCGGTTGGGAGGATCCAGACTAGACTGCGCAGAGACGAGCGTCCAGGAGCCAACGCGCGGGTCTGCTACTCCAGGTTGGATGGCGGCAAGCAGTCCGAGCAAAAGTAAGATACGAATGGATCCTCCTAAATCGGTGGGCAAAGTTTAGCAGATCCAGATAGGTCCGTACGTGAGTCGTGTCCAAGTGTAAACTCGCGAACCTAAGCGCAAATGTAGGAACCGGTTCCGGACGGAGCACGTCTTTCGCCTGTGTGGTTCTTAGGCGTCACGGGAGAGCTTTGGTGACGACGATTTTGCGAGATATGACATCATGATGGCTATGCATGTGCGCCGTTTTTTGGTGTCAGGGATCGTCCTCGCAGCAACCATCGCACTTCTTCCATTTTCTTTTCACGCGGAGCGCCGCCTGGAGACCGCAACCCGTGTCGAAGGGAGCCAGGCTGAAA